>CAYVUF010000087.1:0-8230 GCA_964454605.1 uncultured Bacteroides sp. | reverse complement strand
GATGGGCTTCTCTCCTGTGAAGGATGTCACTTATGTCCGCGGTTTCCTGGGTCGTATGCTTTTCGCCGGAGAAGATGGTGTGAAAAAGGTAAAGATTTTATCCGGTGGTGAAAAAGTACGCTGTCTGCTTTCGAAAATGATGATAAGCGGTGCGAACTGTCTGGTCTTTGATGAGCCTACAAACCACCTTGACATGGAATCCATTACTGCACTGAATGAAGGTATGAAGAAATTCAAAGGTGTGGAATTGTTCTCCTGTCACGACCATCAGGTTGTGCAGACAACCGCTAATCGTATTATGGAAATTTTACCAGATGGTACTCTGATTGATAAAATCACAACCTATGATGAATATCTGGAAAGTGATATTATGGCTAGAAAGCGTACCGTTTATACCAATACAGATACGGATGATGAAGATTGATGAAACAGGTCGATTTACACGTACACTCGAATAAATCAGATGGAACTTATGCCCCTTTTGAGCTGGTGGATTATGCCCTGCAAAAGGGGCTTTCCGCTTTTGCGCTGACCGACCACGATACCACAGAAGGACTGGCCGAAGCCATTTCTTATGCAGCGGATAAGCCGGTGGAAGTCATACCGGGGATTGAATTTTCTACGGAATACGAAGGAAAAGATGTGCACATCATAGGTTTGTACATTTCCTATGAGGTTCCTGCTTTTCAGGCAAAACTGCAGTCCTTTGTAGATTCCCGCATCGACCGGAATCGAAAAATGTGTCAGAATCTGCAAGAAGCCGGGATTGACATTTCTTATGAGAAGCTCTGTGCTGAAAATCCCGGTGCTGTCATTACAAGAGCTCATTATGCGGCTTATCTGCAGGCGCATGGCTATGTGAAAAGTCGTGCCGATGCTTTCTCCCAATATGTAGGTGACCACTGCCGCTATTTTGTGCCGCGGGAAAAAGTAAGTCCTGTGCAGGCCATTGAACTGATTCTGGGTGCCGGTGGTGTCCCGATTCTTGCCCACCCGCCCCTTTATCATATGGGCAAAGAACGACTGGACACTCTGGTGAGCACGTTAAAAGCTGCCGGACTAATGGGCATTGAAATCATTTATTCTACGTATAACACGCAAGAGGAACGTGATATGCTTCGTCTGGCACAGAAATACGACCTGTTGTACAGCGGCGGCTCTGATTTTCATGGGGATAACAAACCCGGTCTTGACCTTGCCTGCGGCTATGGCAAATTGTTCGTGCCGGAAACCTTTTTAACCGCTATCCGTACTGCTGCCGGAAACAAAAATGGGTGCGCAGAAGCTGTGCCCGGAAATGAAAATGGAGATTAACAAAACGATGAAAATATTATTTACCGATTTAGATGGCACTTTATTAAACAATCAAAGTCAGGTTTCTTTGAAAACACAGGAATTTTTAAAAGAGTTCATTGCTGCCGGAAACAAACTGGTACTTTCCTCCGGCAGACCTTTGGACAGTATTTTGGAAGTAAAGAAACAGGCAAACTTAAACTATCCAGGCATTTATATCATTGCCAACAACGGTACACTTATTTACGACTGCGATTCTCAGAAACCAGTTCATGAACTGCGTATGCCGCTTTCTTATGTGTCCTATCTGCAGGCACAGGCAAAAGCACAGAATCTTCATATCCAGACTTATACGGATGATGCCGTTGTCTGTGCCGCCGAGGATGAAGAAATCCACTTCTACCGTCAGAAGATTCATCTGCCGCTGATTTTAGCCGAGGATTATGCCCAGGCTCTGCCAAAAGAGCCATATAAAATGCTTGCTGTTCATTTAACTGACAAAAACAAACTGAATGCTTTCTGTGACAGCATTGCTGACTGGGCAGAAGATAAAATACAGTATATTTTTTCCAGTGATATGTACTTGGAATTATTTGTGAAAGAAGCAGGAAAAGGAAATGCAGTCCGCTTTCTCTGTGATTATTTCCAAGTGCCTTTGGCTGATTCTTTTGCTGCCGGAGATGCCCAGAATGATATTTCCATGCTGAAAGCCGCCGGATGCGGTATTGCTATGGCAAATGCTTCCCCGGAAGTCAAAAAAGCCGCCGATGTCATCACCCCTGTGGATAACGACAACGACGGACTTGCGGTTTATCTGCAATCCATTCTATGATTGTTGAGGGTATTATCCCTCAACAATCAGATATCTTCCATCTCCAACTTCAAATACTTCATCAGCTTCCAGAATTTCCTCTTCATCGGCACCTTCCATGTCCACACCTGCTTCATCAAAATATTCCCAGACTTCCTTCACCGAGTTAACCACCACTGCCATACATTCTTCTAAGAAATCCTCTGCTCCTTCCAGTGTTTCTGCTACATTTTCTGGGAACAACTGCCCCTGTTTTTCCAGAAAACATTTCAATACTGTTTCATCATACATACCAAATTTCTCCTTTCGTTTGCCCTATGTTGGTGTAATTATATTTTGGTTATTATGAAATTACAATAAGTTTCTCTGTTTCATTTCCTGATAGAGTCTGCCAACCGGAAGTCCCACCACATTATGATAATCTCCGCAGATTCCCTGAATATGAGCTGCAAAAAGTCCCTGAATGGCATATCCGCCTGCCTTAACTGGTGTTTTTATATGTTATTCACTTTTTGCGCCTTTGCATCCCTTGTGGAATCAGCACTTAACGGAAAACTATATACTTTTTTGTATTATAGTTCCTTTTCCATTTTCTTTCAATATATTTATATAACATGAAAGGCACCCGGATTTCTCTAGGTGCCTTTCTACAAAGGCAAACAAAAACCTTTTGAGGTTTCTGCTGCGACTTCGTTGCAAGAACAATATGCCATAGTTTTTAGGATTTGTCACGCTTTACTTACTATTGTGTATTTCTTTTTAACATTCCTCAACGAAGCTGATTGTTGTTAATGATCTATCACATTCAGTTCTTATGTATATAGCACCTTTTGAGGTGGTATATTTAGCTATAATTTTATCGTCCTCATTGATAAGAGCCATGTCATTTTTATAAGGCTCTTTTACTTCTCCCCACTCTCTATTATTGTATTTTGTAAATGCCCTATTCATCTCCAGCGTAAAATCATTGTCTTTCATAGCGTTTGCAATCTTATCTGTTACAACCAGTTTCCCTAATTCAAACATTATTTTTCCCCTTTTCATTTGATTTTAACCACAAATGATTACTATATCATATATAGTACTATATATCCATTGACACAACCCACAAACATTACAAGTTATGTTTGTTTATTTTGTGCTAATATGTATATGGGAGGTGATGACATGGCTGAGAAATATACAGAAGCTCAGAAAAGGGCATCATTAAAATATCAAAGCGATAAAGCTCAGATTAAATTTACAGTGAGCAAAGAACAACGTGAGAAGTACCAGAAACACGCTGAAAGTAAAAATACCACCCTTACAGCTCTTATAGTAGACTTACTTGATAAGGATATGGAAAATACTGATTAACTACGTTCTCTCTTTTTTATTTGAAATATAACTACAAAATAAAAGACGGTCGATTGACCGTCTTTTTGTAATTTACTCATGTATAAAGCGATATTTTATTATGCTGTTTTTTTAATAAACCTTTCAGTTCTTAAGCGTTATTTAAATTTTGTTTAATAAACTGCTCTCTGCTGCTCCGTCATGTTTTCTGCCGATACGCTCCGTACTGCTTCCAGCATTCCATTGCAAAGATGAACGCAAAGCAGGTATCCGAAAAGGTCAAACCTGCCGCATTTACACTTGCAGAAGTGCGCATCATCATGGAACGCTACAAGCTCACTCCTGAGGAAGTGGTGGCGATTTTCTTGGCAGATTAGAAGCATCATATTGGTGCTTCTTTTTTTAATAAAAATCTATTACCTGCCAACTGATATTCTCAATGTTTCCTGATTTACCAACCACTTGGGATGTGGCATATAATCTTAATGTTGTAGAATTAATAAGTCTTGCGTGTGCAGACAGTGATCCAGTTGAATCGTTGGTATTTGAGGCATGTGCAAGTACAACTGCTTTATTCACATTGACTGGTGATATTGCGATATCTCGATAAAATATACGACCTTCAACAGTTCCAACTGCATCTGTATCAGCAAAAAATCCTCTCTGAACACTTTTTACCGTTCCAGGAATACCACCACTCAATGTCTGACTAAGAAGAGCATTCAATTTCGCCATAACGTTTCCTGTATTAACACCACCACCACCATCTGCAGTGCTTCCAATATTGGCCATGGCGCTATATGCGTAACTCAAAATTGTAGGTAAATTATCAAGGGACCCTGCCCTGGCATCCGTCCATACGCCATTACTCAAAGCAGTAGAAGCCGGCGCTCTGCTGCTTATTTTTGCGTCCAGATTGTCCAATGCAGCGGCTCTGCCATTTGTCCAGACCGCATTGCTTAAGGCGGTATTTGCCGGCGCTCTGCTGCTTACCAGCGCATCCAGGTTGTCCAGTTTCCCGGCTCTTAGTGTAGTGTATGCCTTAACGAATGTATCTAATAAAGACAGTATGCTCTCTGCCTGACTGTACTTCGCCCAGTCACCATCTAATTTGATATTGCTGATTGCGGTCAGAATCTCCGTCTTAGTTTGCTTCATATCGTCCCCGGAAGCATACACACCTTCCTGAATGGTTACGTTGACATCATCTCCATCAGACAGAACTATGATGGTTCTTATGGTTCTCTCAAATACAGATATCTGGCTGTTCTCGATCCATTCCGCCAGGCTTCCTGCAGTGCCATACATGAACAGGATTTCTGTTGTACCGTCCGTAGCATACACAGCTTTTTCCCTAAAATAAAAGCCGGATGCTATATTCTCACTTTTTAGCATGGATGTAATTGTGATGTGATTATCCCCAGAGAGCTGCACACTGTAAATGTCCAGCGTCATGCGCTTACTCTCCAGGGAAGTTATGTTTCTAGATGCGGTACCTCTGTCACCATCGCCAATCTCCATCTTAGTGAACGTGATCGTGGCGGTACCTGCGATAGATTTAGCGAGCAGTCTCTCGCCTTCTGTGGTTAAAAATTCGTTAAACATGATAAATCCTCCAAAGTTTTATAATTGTATTGTTCGTATGTACTTTAGGTTCATTATCATTTGTATTTTTAATGGTATTTCTAAGCTCTGATTACTCCGCAACAAGTACCGATGTAATCGATTTCGTCCATTCTCTTAAACACCATATCTTTTGCATAGTTATGTAGGCATTTCAGCCTATATTGATTATCTTCTTCGATATACTGCCTTATATACGCTCTGCCAGCTTTATAAAAGACACCGTACTCATTATTACGTGGAAACCTGTTAGCAATTAAGATAATATCTCCTTTGCAATATTTGGGTGTGAGGTCATTGTTTATCATTTTAATAGCTACATAAGCATCTTTATCAGTCGTGTAAACTTCCTCTGTTTTACAATCATCATATAAAATACCCTGATAAATATCACCACCTGGTATCAAGCATGGAACGCTATGTTTATCAAGCTTTTCTCTTTCTTCTTTGGCAACTCTTGCTTCATATTTTGCTACCAGTTCAATAATGCTTTTCCCGTGGATACCACATGAACGATAATTTTTGAGAATAGCTTTTTCTTGTGATGTGTGCTGACATTTACCCATCAAGCAATTCATAGCAAAGCCAGTTGCTTCTGATATAGCCATGACTGTTGACACCTTTGGGTCAAGCGTTCTTCCATAGCATATGTTTTTTATGGTTTCATATGGCAATCCACTTTTTTCTGCTAACATTTCCTTTGTCCACCCCAATTCAATTAGGATTTCATTTACCCTTTTACATAATATTAGCCCCGGCATATACCCCTCCTTGTGTCGAATTCAACACAAAAACGCACAACTTTCGACAAAACAAATGTTAAACTTAATATATTTTTTTGTCAATTTTTGGAATATGATTTTAACATAACTTTTATACGTTTTTTCATAAGGAGGAAAAAGAATGAATGCACTAGCAGTACCTTACCAACAAACAAATGATGAAAAACACTTGATGATGCAAAGAATTAATACCGCACGTATGCATGAAGTTCTCTTACGCATCGGCGTGCCACCGCATCTCTATGGATACGAATACATTATACATGCAGTAGAATTAATCATTCAGGAACCGGACCTGTTACATCATGTAACCAAGGGATTGTATATTGATGTCGCTCTGCATTTCAGAACAAACCCATCTAGGGTAGAAAGAGCAATCCGACATGCAATCAATGTCACTTGGGCATATGGAGATGCTGCTTTAATTAATGAAATCTTTAAAAACAGTATCCGGATTGATAAATGTGTACCTACAAATACAATGTTTCTTGCACGTTTGTATCACTACATCAACAATCATGAATATGAATAAAAAGAGGGCATCTCGCCCTCTTTCTTTTACGCTTTCTTCAACTTAGTATTCTTACTGAATGTATTCTTTACCGGTTATAGATACGGCACATACCCACCCGGAAGGTATCTTCATCCACGTTGCACCATCTTTGGTCATTGTGCCTTTGCAGGTTACGACAGTTCCCTTTTTCAAAATACCATAGCCATCATCATCAGCATAACCATGTTTCTTTGCATCTGCTGTTAAATAATTGTACGGTTTCTTTGTTCCGTTGGCTGTGATTCTCACATACATATTAGCCTGCAGGGTATAATCTCTCCCTACAAGGAACGTAGGCTTTGCAGGTGCTGCAGGTTGGATTCCCAGGAACTCTGCATCAAGAGCTGCGATTTCAGGATATTTGTTGTAAATACCCATGACAGTATTGATATACTCAGGGTCCGTTGCATATCCACCATTCTTGATGGCTGTTATCGTACTTCTTGCATCGGTGTTATTTACTGCTCCCTTGTATCTGGATGCACCACAAAGAAGGTCCATGTAGTCTGTGATGCTGTCCTCAACAGTATCATATGCTCTGAATAAATCTGTGATATTCACTTCTTTTCCATTGTAGACTTCTCTTGTCTTGGTGGAGTATGCCTTATCCTTCCACGCATCACCGAAATGCCACTTACTTGCACCGACCTTAATACCGAATAATGCCTTTGCATCAATCATCTTCTTTGATGTACCCCAGCCTGATTCACACGCACCCTGCGACACACAGATTCCGGGAAGAATCCACTTTTTACCGGCTGCTTTTCTTTTCTTTGCTTCTTTAAGAGCTGCGGCACCCACTTCTTTGATGAATGCCTGTATTTGTGCTTTTGTTGCCATACTGCATCATCCTTTCTTAATTGTAATTAGTTGTCATATGTACACCAATGCCTACAACCAAAGGAATAATCACCTCAATGACTGCAAGCAATACACACAATGCAAGAATTTTTTTTACCATAATTTCACCTTATTATTTACCCTTCATTTGCTTAATTGCCTGAACCACTTTGTCATATCCGAGCATTGCGCCTAACCAGTTCGCACACATCATCAAGAAAATACAAATGATGTTAAGGCTCGTCCATGCGACATCATTCCACATATAAAATACGGCTGTGCCTGCACCGCCTACTACGATTGCTACGGCCAGCACCAGAACATTGGACGCATATGTAACCTTTAACGAATCAAGGAGTGCTTTAACTCCCTGTGTAATCAAACTGGTTACTACCGATAAGATTGTTAATAAAGCCAAAAACATTTCTACTGTCATAAAATTTTACCTTCTTTCTTTTTTAATCACTTTGAATAATAGATACAATTACCTGCGTCCAATCAACCTTATTACGAATATTTCTCGGAAGGTCTTGTAGGACTTTCACAGGTACTTTAACCCGGTTATCAGCTTTTGCTTTCCAATAGTAGAAGCCGGACGATACACCTATCTGTGCTATCCATGCTACATCTAAGGTGATAAAATCAACCTCCGGGAATTTGATTGTCAAAAAAATAAGGACTATCATAATCAGATAGTCCACAAATAACAGCACCTTTGAAAACTCAGCTTTTCTCATCATGATTCCTTTCTAAATCACGTATACGATTATTAGCTACTTTCATTTTTTCATCAAACAGAACTGCAAGCTGTTCCAATTTGTAAGTACGTTCTATCACCTGATTGTGCTTTTCAACGTGTTTCGTTAATTCATCAAGCTTATACTCAATCATGGCGATAATCTGCTGTTGCTTCGCTTCCATTTCCATTGTATGCATTTTTTGCTTTGGTCCTATGTCAAGATTTAGTACAAGTTAAAATGAGGTTTTCCTCAT
>CAYVUF010000086.1:0-8249 GCA_964454605.1 uncultured Bacteroides sp. | reverse complement strand
GGTCTATATTCCGCTGCGAAAAATTACAGAAGCAACGGAGCAATATGCCAGCGGAAATATGCATTATGAATTTTCCGTAGAAAGTGAAGACGAGATAGGTTATCTTGCCGCCTCCTTATCTTATATGGCAAGTGAGATTGCCCGTTCGGAAGACGACCAGAAAAAATTTGTCGCTAACGTTTCCCACGATTTCCGTTCTCCTTTAACCTCTATCAAAGGTTATCTGGAAGCAATGATAGATGGAACCATTCCGCCGGAAATGTATGAAAAATACCTAACCATCGTCTTAAATGAAACTGAACGTCTGACCAAACTTACCAACAGTCTGCTGACTTTAAACAACTTGAATATGAAGGGAATGCTGTTAGACAAAACCGACTTTGATATCAATCCAGTTATTCGTAATGTAGCCGCCTCTTTTGAAGGTACCTGCATCCAGAAAATGATTGCCATTGAGCTTGTTTTAACCGGAGATGAAATGTTTGTCACTGCTGATATTGGTAAAATCCAGCAAGTACTCTATAATCTATTAGATAATGCCATTAAATTCAGTCATCAGAATTCTGTCATTAAAGTGGAAACTACTGAAAAACACAATAAAGTTTTCGTGAGTGTGAAGGATTCCGGTATTGGTATTCCGAAAGATGAGCTGAAACTAATCTGGGACAGATTCTATAAATCTGATTCCTCTCGTGGAAAAGACAAAAAAGGAACCGGATTAGGTCTTTCCATTACGAAAGAAATAATCCGGTCACATGGTGAAAATATTAATGTTATCAGTACAGAAGGCGTAGGAACAGAGTTTATTTTCTCTCTGCCTATCTCTGCCATGGAAGATGAAGACTAATCTTCTACTTCCAATGCAGCCTGTGAAGTTCACCTTCCAACTGCATATTATGAAAATGATTCTGACGAAGTGCTTCATAGAGCACAATCGCAACTGAATTTGATAGATTGAGGGAACGTATCTGGTCAAGCATTGGAATCCGGATACAGTTTTCCTCATTATCTACCAGAATCTCTTCCGGAATCCCGGCGCTTTCCTTCCCAAACATAATGAAATCATCTGGTCCGAACGCAACCTCTGTATACACTTTTTTAGCTTTGGTGGTTGCCATCCATATCTTTGCCCCCGGATGTTTTTCTTGAAATTCCTGATAATTCATATATCTTGTCACATCCAGATGTTCCCAATAATCCATGCCGGCACGTTTGATTGACTTTTCATCTAATCGGAATCCCAATGGTTCAATCAAATGTAAACTAGTGCCCGTAGCAACACACGTTCTCCCTATATTTCCTGTGTTTGCCGGAATTTCCGGCTGATGTAATATTATGTTCATACCCATTCCTTTTTACTGCTTTCTCCAGACTGTTTTCTCCTTTTCCGGAATCTGTCTGCGATCAGCCTTCTTCTTTTTCTTTCCGCAGCTTCTCTACAAAATCTGCCAATCTTCCAATGGCAATCTTCAGATTTTCAAGAGAATACGCATAAGAAATACGCAGGAAGCCTTCTCCGCAGTCACCAAAAGCAGTACCCGGAACAACCGCAACTTTTTCTTCCTTCAAAAATCTGGTAGCAAATTCGTCACTAGTCATGCCAAATTCCTTGATACATGGGAATACATAGAAAGCTCCAAATGGCTCAAAGCAGTCCAGTCCCATCTCCTGAAAAGCATGCAATAAATATCTTCTTCTCTGATTATAGGCTTCCCTCATCATGGAAACATCATCATCCCCATTTCGCAAAGCATCCACTGCTGCATATTGGCTTGTAGTAGGTGCACACATGATAGCAAACTGATGAATTTTCGTCATTTGTTCAATGATTGCCTTCGGTCCGCAAGCATATCCCAACCGCCATCCTGTCATAGCATAGGCTTTGGAAAAACCATTGATTAAAATCGTTCTTTCCTGCATACCCGGAATCTCCACGATAGAAACATGTTTCTCCTTATAGGTAAGCTCTGAATAAATCTCATCCGAGATAACAAAAATATCATGTTTCTCAATTACTTTAGCAATTGCTTCCAAATCCTTACGTTCCATAATGGCACCCGTCGGATTATTGGGAAATGGAAGAATCAGGATTTTTGTTTTTTCTGTAATGGCATTTTCTAACTCTTCTGCAGTCAGACGAAATTCATTTTCTGCCTTTAATTCAATAATAACCGGTACACCACCTGCTAATACCGTACAAGGTTCGTAAGATACATAGCTTGGCTGAGGAATCAATACTTCTTCTCCCGGATTCAGCATAGCACGCAGTGCTGCATCAATCCCTTCCGAACCGCCTACCGTAATAAGTACTTCCTTCACCGGATCATAGCTGACTCCCTGTCTTCTTTTCAGATAATGACAGATTTCTTCTCTCAGTGCTTTCAAACCCGCATTAGAAGTATAAAATGTACGCCCTTTTTCCAACGAATAAATACCTTCGTCACGAATATGCCAGGGAGTATCAAAATCCGGTTCACCCACACCTAGAGAAATAGCATCCGGCATCTCACTTACAATGTCAAAAAACTTACGAATACCAGAAGGTTTTATATCAACTACTTTATCTGCTAATGGATTTCTCATGGTGTCACCTTCTCTCTTGTGTCTTCATATTTTTTCGTCAGAATCGTTCCATGGTCCTTATATTTTTTCAGAATGAAATGTGTTGCAGTGCTGAGAACCGTATCCAGAGTGGATAATTTATCAGATACAAAACTGGACACTTCTTTCAAAGATTTTCCTTCTAATGTAATCAGCAAATCATAACCTCCGGATATCAGATAAACGGAATTTACCTCCGGATATTTATAAATGCGCTCTGCGATATGGTCAAATCCCTGTCCCCGCTGTGGTGTAACACGTACCTCAATCAAAGCAGTTACTTTATCAATCGAAGTTTTCTCCCAGTCAATCATTGTATGATAACCGCAAATGATTCCTTCGTTTTCCAATGCTGCAAGTTCATTTATAATATCGATTTCTTCGACTCCCATAATAACCGCTAGTTCTTTTGTATCAACCCGGCTGTTCTTTTCAATAATAGATAATAATCTTTCTCTCATAACGTCATCCCTGTTCCTTTCTTTCTTCTAATTGATAAAATGAATCCGGTTTAGGTGGTTCTAAGAAACGTTTTTCGTCCTCATTAAAAAGTACCCTGTCGTTTCCATCCGTTGTCTTACCCACAATCACTGCCGGAATGCCTTCCCGCTCCAAGGCTGCAACAAGACCTGTTCCATCCTCTGCTGTCATCAGAAGACTTCCGCCCGATAATAATTCATACGGATTCAAATCAAAAAATTCACAAATCTCTATGGTTTCCTGTCTGACAGGTAATTTTTTCAAATCGATTTCCAGTCCAACGCCAGCTTTCTGTGCCATTTCCCACAGTGCTGCAAAAATACCGCCCTGTGAAACATCATGCATCCCGCAAACGCCGGACTTAAGGGCGGTGGCGGCCTCCGGTATGATGGACAGAAACTGCTCAAATTCTATTGCTTCCTCTATCATTCGAATGGGATATCTGGTAAGCAGTGCCTCTTTATTTTCTTTGGCAATTCTTACTGTCCCTTCCAATCCAATCCATTTGCTGACTACTACGTCCTGTCCCGGCTTTACCGCCAGCCTCTCCGACACAGCGCCTTTCTCTCTCCTGCCTATACCAGTCACTGTCACAACAGGCTCACATACAGCTCTCGTTACCTCTGTGTGACCGCCTACTATCTGTATCTGCAAAGTCTGACAAAGTTCCTCTGCCCGACTCATCATGCTCTGCAATGCCTTCTCTTCACAATGCTCCGGCAGCATACAGGACAATAGGACACCAACTGGCTCTGCCCCGGCTGCTGCTATATTATTAACCGCTTTATGAATACCATAAGCCGAAATTTCCTCCATGGGTGCGCTGACCGGATTGACAGAAACAACCACTTCACTATCACTTGAAAATGACAAAATGGCGCAGTCTGTCCCTACACCTGCGCCACATAAAACTTCTTCTTTTTTGGTTTTTATCTTTTTTAAGATAGAGCGCATTAATATGCTCTCTGAAACTTTGCCATTCTTCATCATAATAGCCGCCTGTCTGATTTAATCGTTTTCTCTTGCTGTACTGAGCAATTCCGGTTCTTACTGTACCGGAACCGGCTGTTGTTCCGGTTGTGGCGCTGGCTGCTGTTCTGGTACTGGCTGCTGCGCCGCTGCCTCTGCTGCCGCCTGGGCTGCTGCTGCATCTGCCGCCGCTTTGTAAGCACCTGCTACTGCTTTTACCTGGTCCACACTATTGGTTGCCACTGCTGCCATAATCGCTTCATAGGCTGCTGGGTCTGCTGTTGCAATTCCTACGGTTGCACTTCTTGGGGCTTTATTATATGCACTGCTATTTACCTGTTCTCTTTCTACTTCCACACCATCCACTGTGACAATCTTCCAAAGCTGTGCCTTGTAGCCAATGTGTGCAGACTGTACTGCGCAATAACCAACCGGTCGGGAAGCATCCGTATAAATCACTTCCGTATCTGGAGCTGTTCTCTCCAGAACAACACTTTCATACCGAACTTCTCTGTTGCTCTCTCTGGTTTCCACACCATAAATCGTAAAGGTAATCTGTTTCTCCGGTGTGGTGATTCCCTCTATATAAATAGGATGTTCTGTATTATTCACAAACTTAAAATCTTTTCCGGAGGACTCTGCTATGGCAGCATCCGCAGAAGGTTCTACATACGTCACAATCATAGAATGATTGTATCGCTCTGCAACCTCTAATTCCGCATTTAATACTGCATTATACAAAGTTGTAGAAACCTGACAGATTCCGCCTCCCAGACTATCCACTACCTGACCGTTCAGATAAGAGCCTGCCATATAATAACCATTGCTCTCTGTGAAAGGAGCAACCGCCTCATACGTAGAAAAAGTTTCTCCTGGATAAATTGTACGTCCATCAATTAATTGACAGCCATTTCTGACATTCGCACTACGGGAAGCACCAGAAGTAGAAAAGCTGGTTGTAAAAGTTCCTAATACATCTTTCACCAATGCTAACTCTTCTGCATTGCCTTCTGGTTCATCTACGGTAACCACTAAATCAATATCACAACTTGTACCATTCCAACTGTTAACCAGATACTCATAAACTGCATCTGCGGAAGCCTGCGCATCCACCACAATGCCTGTCTGTCCCTCTGTAATCTGAAAGACATCATCCACCTTCGTCAAAGTTGCATTGATTGCCTCCTGATTATACTGAATGCCCTGTTCCTCAATTAATGCTTTAATTTTCGCCTTGTCGAAGTCAAAGGCTACCTTATATACTTTATTCGCGTATTCTAAATCCTTCAAGGCTTTATAACACTGTACGATATTTCCATCTTTCCCAAGACCTGCCGCTTCTTCTACAATTTCCGGATTGCCCCACTTCATGCCTAGCTCAGATGCTGTTGTCACAATCACATGGTCGTCAATTGCACGCAAAGTAATCTGTCCCTCTGCAAAAGAATCTACATATGCCTGAATCTCTTTTTTTGCTTCTGACACAGTTTTTCCAGAAAGATTGATATCATTCACATAAATACCGGATTCAATTTTCTCATCCTCTTTCGCCTCTGCTGTCATACCAAAGGAGAAAATACTGATACACAGTGCTGTCACAACAGACAGCTTTTTCCACGCCTCAATCATTGTAATATCCATGCCTTTCTCTCCGTTTCATTGCCTCTTAAGAGAAAATATGATACACTAATTCTTGTTATACAATCGTTGCCATCATAAGTGGAACTACCATTGCAAGAATCAACAAGATAATAATAATCGATGAAATAATTTGTTTTGATTTTTTATTACGCCATGAAAACATAAGCTCGACCTCCCTGCTTACTGAAAGGATATTATATATGAAATTACCGTTTTTTGCAAGTTTTATCGTCTTTATCGTATGGCTCAGTTATGAGCTTTCCAAACACAATCGTATCGATGCTGAACCAGAACGTCTTTTCTGGGAAAAGGAACGACTGGCGAATAACACCAGACGACAGTCATTAGACGAGCTGGAATATATTACCATTCCCTTTGATAACCTTCCCATGAATGTATTGTTGGAAGACGAACAGATTATGGATTATCAGGATACTCTGAAATTCATCAGTGAATCTCCGATTGTTAATTTTACAGGAATTACCAACACGGATTTGAAACTGCAATATGGAGCTCCCAATATTGATTTGCTGACAAAATATGACCAGAATTATACCACTCTTGTCAGAACACTGCAGCAATGGGCCGCCTATCTATACGACAAAGGTTATTCTGCCGAAGCCAGAACGATTCTGGAATTTGCTGTATCGACCAGAAGTGACGTAAGCGGCTCCTACAAACTTCTTTGCACAATATATAAAGAAGAAAACACTCCCGAAAAAATAAAGGAGTTATACCCGGTAGCAGAATCCATTAACTCTGTTATGAAAAAAACTATCTGCCGTATTCTGCAAGAAGCTGAAAAATAATCCGGCTGGCTTCACTTCGTGTCAGCTTTTCCACGTCATACTCTACTTTTAGTTTATGCTTGTCTATCAATTTATATAACTGTTCTTTCTGCGGTATGGTAATTGGTGTTTCCCTTTTTGCCTGATACAGCAGAGGAACAGGTGCAAAATCCTTTTCGTTTCCTTCATAAAAAAGTTCTGTTAATTTATCATACAACATAGCAGTTGCCCTGGCATCTGCCAAAGCTCTGTGGGCACAATGCTCAATTTGAAAATAGTGGCATAAAAATCCCAGATTTCTGCTCTCTAACTGTGGCAGAAATTTACGCGCTATTTTTAAGGTATCAATTCCCTTTTTCTCAAAAGACAGTTTCTGATTCACCGCTGCCTTTTTCACAAAAGAATAGTCAAATAAAATACTATGCCCCAGCAAAATGTCCTCTCCAACAAAGGAAAGCAGTTCCGGCAGAACTTCCTGTATCTGCGGCGCATTCTGGAGCTGTTCCTCCCGGATTCCGGTCAGTTGTGTAATGCGTTCCTCCAGCTTCACCCCAGGATTGACAAAGGTTTCCATTTGCTTTGCTATTTTCCATCTTTCCTGCCTCTGCTGCCCCTCTTCTCTTTCTGTCGTTTTTTATAGTCTGCGCATTGCTCCTGCAAAAAGCATTCTTCACATTTCGGGGTAGGTGCCTTGCAAATCTGCCGCCCATGCGTAATAATCTGAATATTCCAGAGAATCCAATGGTCTTTGGGCAATACCTTCATTAATTCCTGTTCTACTTTTACCGGGTCATCTTCCTTCGTCAACCCTAACTTCTTCGAAATTCTTTTTACATGAGTATCCACTACCACACTAGGCTCATGAAAAATATTGCCGCGTATTACATTTGCTGTCTTTCTGCCAACTCCGGGTAAGGAAGTAAGCTCTTCTATGGAACTTGGTACTTCCCCTCCAAACTTATCCCTTAAATCCTGACAGCAGGCAATGATATTTTTTGCCTTATTATGGTAAAACCCGGTGGAATGTATATCCCGCTCCAATTCTTTCAAATCTGCTTCTGCAAAATCATGGATGCTGGTATATTTCTGAAACAAATCCTTTGTCACAATGTTGACTCTGGCATCGGTACATTGTGCACTCAGCATCGTAGCAATCAGAAGCTGCCACGCATTTTCATGATGCAGATAACAGACATACTCTGTTCCATAATGTTCATCCAATAAATCCAAAATCTCTTTCGTATGCTTCGTCATACTGCTCCTCATTTCATACTTCTTCATTTTCAACCCTTCAGAACAAGATATCCTGCTTCATAGGTTAAAGCATCTCTGTTCTGATAATCAAATAATACCATGCATGAATTTTCAAATCTCTGCATCTTTTTGGAAATATCTGCTTCCCATATCGGATAATCAAAAACTTCCATATGTGTCATCTTACTTAACTGTCTGCTGTCATACCCTTTGTACTCTGGCAGATAGCAAAATTCTGCTGCTTCTTTCTCATAAAAATCTCTGATTTCCTTCTTATACGGTAACATATCCCTTGCAAAATCCGGTCTGCTCTTCGCATTTTCCCGTAAATATAAGTCAAAAGTCAATGCCTGCTTTATCAGTTCCTCTTTTTCCCGAAGTGCTGTACTCATCGCAAACTCCAACAACACCTGATAACGATAGCTCCTTGCCGGGGAAGCAATAAAATAGCCTTTTTCCTGGTAAAAATCTGCCAGACTGCGATATAGACTATAAGCATCTGGAAAAACCGTATGT
>CAYVUF010000085.1:0-8261 GCA_964454605.1 uncultured Bacteroides sp. | reverse complement strand
TCCGTAATCTGCAAGGTGCCGTTTTCAACATCCTGCCTGATTCCGGTCAGTCCTTTTACAATCGCATCCTTTTCTTCTTTGGTAAGAATTCCCTGTTTCTCCAGCATAACAACATGCGCAATGCTTCCTTCGATATCCTGAATATAAAATTTCTGGTCAAAAGAAATAGAAGCATTAAAATTGTATACCAGCTTGTCTGTTTCTTTGGTAAATCGTCCGCCCCAGAGCTGTGCCATGTTACAAAACCTCCAGTTTATTAAATCTAAATTTGATGATACCATAAAAAAAGAGCTATTTCAATCGAAAATCGTATTTTTATGCAACATAATACATACCTTTATACCATACACATATTTTGCTTTTTTTCATAAAATATCCTATAAATATAGGAGCGTAATATCAAATGCAGCCTGTCTTATCTTTAAATAAAATTTCTTATTCTTATCATAATCTCAAAAGCGAAACCCCTGCTCTGTCTGAAATTTCATTTCAGGTCAAGGAAGGTGAATTTCTTGCTATTGCTGGTCCAAGCGGATGCGGCAAATCTACGCTTCTTTCCATCATTGCTGGTTTGCTGAAACCCGAAAATGGTTCTCTTTCCTTCGATTCTTCTTCCACCATTGGCTATATGCTGCAGCACGACCATCTGTTTGAATGGCGAACCATCTATCAGAATGTAATTCTTGGACTGGAATTAAATAAAATCGTTACCAAAGAAAATACTGACTATGTCCTACAGCTTCTGAAAGACTACGATCTTTATGCTTTCCGTAATCAGAAGCCTTCCGAATTATCCGGTGGCATGCGGCAGCGTGCTGCGCTTATCCGGACTCTGGCAATCAAACCAGATTTACTGCTTCTAGATGAACCTTTCAGTGCACTGGATTTTCAAACCCGCTTAACCGTATCTGCTGATATCGGCAATATCATCCGCAGCACAGGCAAAACCGCTATTCTGATTACTCATGACTTATCCGAAGCCATTACACTTGCTGACCGGGTTCTTGTTTTATCCAAAAGACCTGCATATGTAAAATATGAGCTTCCCATTCATTTTGAATTGGAACGCACTTACCCACTTGCTATCCGCGCCACCAAAGAATACCAGACCTATTTTAATCTTTTATGGAAGGAGTTATCCGATGACTTTACCTGCAAACAAATCCATTAAACTGACACCTCAGGAAGCCTATGTGCTGGCGCATAAGAAATACCACCACCGGATTACTTTCTTTCGCCTGCTGATTCTTATTCTTTTTCTTTTTCTTTGGGAATTTACAACACGATATGGTTATGTAGATATTTTCTTTTTCAGTTCGCCGACTTCCATTATCCGTTACCTTTATGAAATGATTATAGATTTGTCTTTCTTCCGCCATACCGGCATTACACTCTTAGAAACTCTTGTCAGCTTTCTATTAGTCACGTTTTTCAGTCTTACCCTTGCCACCCTGCTCTGGTATCGAAGCAGTTTATCCAAGATTCTGGAACCTTATCTTGTAATTCTGAATTCCCTGCCCAAATCTGCTCTCGCCCCGCTACTGATTGTCTGGCTGGGAACCGGTCTGAAAACCATTATTGTTGCCGGTATCTCTGTTGCAGTATTCGGCTCTATTATCAGTCTGTATACGGGATTCTGTCAGGCAGACGAAGATATGCTGAAACTGATTTACACACTGGGCGGCAATCGCAGAGATGCTCTGTTTAAAGTGATATTGCCCAGTTCCATCCCGATGATACTCAGCAACATGAAAGTAAACATCGGTCTTTCCTTAGTCGGTGTTATCATTGGTGAATTTCTTGCCGCAAGACAGGGTCTTGGCTATTTAATCATCTATGGTTCCCAAGTATTCCAGTTAAATATGGTGATTACTTCCATTATGATTTTATGCGCCATTGCCATGCTATTATACAAAATCATTCAAAGTCTGGAACACCATTATAAAAAGGCTCACCTGAAATGAGCCTTTTTTGCCTTACTCGTTATCGTTCCACAAAACAGTGTTGCCAGACTGTCTGGATTTTTTCACATTTATTATCCGTTGGTTGGAAGACCCTCTGAAACGCAGACTGATATCCTTCAAATCCTGTATAAATTCACCATCCACAATAACATCCAGATAAGTCAGTATCTCTTCTGTTTCTGCCCATCTGGTGCAGAAATTCTGAACAATATCCTGTTCATACAAATAGCCTGTATAACACCAGATTGTTTTCTCTGGATATCGTTCTTTTACCTTCCGGAGTAGCGGCAGAAGTCCTTGTTGATTCACATATTCCATAGGTTCTCCGCCTAACAGGGTTAGTCCGGCAATGTAAGAAGGTTCCAGCAACGTAAGAATCTGCTCTTCTGTTTCACTTCCAAATTCTTTGCCATATTGGAAATCCCATGTCATTTCATTAAAGCAGCCTTGACAATGGTGGGTACATCCGCTGACAAAAAGAGTAACCCGTACTCCCGGTCCATTGGCAATATCACAGTTTTTAATCTCTGAATAAAACATCTTTTTCCTCCGTATCTGACCTTCTTATATCCCTTATGTCAGCATCCTTCTTTACAGATGTAAAACTCTTTCTTTGATTTCCTGCGTTCTTCCCTGATTCCAGTACTGGGTTCCAATATATCCGCAGGTGCGCCTTGCCACATTCATTTTATCCTGCTCTCGATTCCCACAGTTTGGACATTCCCAGATAAGTTTGCCATGTGCATCTTCTACTATTTTAATCTCTCCATGATAATCACACACCTGGCAGTAATCACTTTTCGTATTTAATTCTGCATACATAATATGATGATAAATATGCTTCATAACCGCAAGCACTGCATCAATGTTGTTTTCCATGTTCGGTACTTCCACATAACTGATTGCACCACCTGGTGACAGTTCCTGAAACTGTGACTCAAAAGTCAGTTTGTCAAAAGCATTGATTTCTTCGGAAACATGAACATGATAACTGTTTGTTATATAATTTTTATCGGTAACACCTTCAATAATGCCAAAACGTTTCTGCAGACATTTTGAAAACTTATAAGTAGTTGATTCTAACGGTGTTCCATATAAGCTAAAGTCAATATTGGTTTCCTCAGCCCATATTTTGCAGGCATCATTTAACCGATGCATAACTTCCAGTGCAAAAGGAGTTGCTTCCGGGTCTGTGTGTGATTTTCCAGTCATATATCGGGTACATTCACAAAGTCCGGCATATCCCAGAGAAATAGTAGAATAGCCGCCATATAACAGCTTGTCAATCTTTTCCCCTTTTTCTAATCTTGCCAACGCACCATACTGCCAGAGAATGGGGGCAACATCAGAAGGAGTTCCTTTCAAACGATTATGACGACACATCAATGCCCGCTTGCAAAGCTCCAGTCTTTCTTCCAGAAGCTGCCAGAATTTATCCATATCTTTGCCAGAAGAACAGGCTACATCCACCAGATTCAGGGTCACAACCCCTTGGTTAAATCTTCCATAAAATTTCGGTTTGTCATTTTCATCATGATAAACCGTCAGGAAGGAACGACACCCCATACAAGTGTAACAGTTACCATCCTTTAATTTCTTCATGATTTTTTCCGAAATATAATCCGGCACCATTCTCTTGGCGGTACACTTTGCAGCCAGTTTCGTCAGATACCAGTACTTGCTTTCCTCGTGAATATTATCTTCTTCCAGAACATAAATCAGTTTTGGAAAAGCTGGTGTAATATAAACACCTTTTTCATTTTTCACACCACGAATACGCTGATTCAGCATTTCTTCAATAATCAAGGCCAAATCATCTCTGGTCTGTCCTTCCGGTACTTCATCAATATACATAAATACCGTAACAAACGGTGCCTGTCCATTTGTTGTCATCAGCGTGATGACCTGATACTGAATCATCTGTACTCCACGATTGATTTCTTCCCGCACACGCATTTCCGCAATTTCCTTAATTTGTTCTTCCGTCAAATCAAAGTTCATCCGCTGCATTTCTTCTTCTACTTCTTTTCGGAACTTTTCACGGCTTACCTGTACAAAAGGCGCCAGATGCGCCAGAGAAATACTCTGTCCTCCATACTGGGAACTTGCTATCTGAGCAATACACTGAGTTGCCACATTGCATGCTGTGGAAAAACTTTTGGGTGTATCTATCATGGTTTCACTGATAACAGTCCCATTCTGCAGCATATCCTCCAGATTTACCAGACAGCAATTATGCATATGCTGTGCAAAATAGTCTGCATCATGGAAATGTATAATCCCCTGCTCATGTGCTTCCACAATCTCCGGCGGCAGCAGAAACCTTCTGGTAATATCCTTGCTAACCTCTCCTGCCATGTAATCGCGCTGTACACTGTTTACGGTTGGATTTTTATTAGAATTTTCCTGTTTTACTTCTTCATTATTGCATTCTAAAAGACTAAGGATTCTCTCATCCGTAGAATTGGATTTTCTAACAAGAGCCCTTTTATACCGATATGTAATATAATTTCTTGCCATGGTAAAGGCATGGTATTTCATCAACTGGTTTTCTACCAAATCCTGAATTTCTTCCACACTGGGAGAATGTTTCATTTCCATACAATGGTCAGCTACTACTTCTGCGATAGAGTCAATTTCATCTTCTGTCAATTTATCCGCATCTTTGACACTGCTGTTTGCTTTTCTGATAGCCGAAATAATCTTATCCAAATCAAAAGTTACTTCCGCTCCGCTTCTTTTAATAATCTTCATACTAAACCTCATTTCTAACATGACTCGTCGCGAAATAGGCGACGAAAATATCCGGTTCGATTTTTCTTCCGAACCGGCTTTTTCATACACTACATATTGTATCACCTGTTGCTTTTCTGTCAAGGTATTGTATGATTTATTTATTTTCTTTTGGTCCTACTGATGTTACCTGTTTTCCATCCTGTTGATTCTTTTTATAGCCAATTTCAATCTTCGGATAATTTGCCTCCAGAAACGCAAGCACCGCACGCGCATTTTCTTCCCGTTCAAAACGCAGCTTGCATTCTTCCTCCCTGCCTTCCAGGAAAAGTACCAGATAAAATTCTTTTAACAAAAACTCACCACATTCACCGCTTTCAATCCGCAGAAAAGCCTGTTTGATTTTGGCATAAGAAACGTATTTTACCCGAATAAAATAGCGATAGAAAAAATGATTTCCGCCTATTCTTCCTTCGCCATTTGGCATCGTTTCCTTATATTCCTTTTTTAACTCATTTCCATCCGTTGTATCTTCCGGCGGTGCCAGTGCAATAAACTTCATAAAGACCTCATTTTCTAATTTTTTCCATGAAAAAAGAGCTGGAAAAGGGACTTGAACCCTCGACCTACTGATTACGAATCAGTTGCGCTACCGACTGCGCCATTCCAGCTCGTTACTAAACACAAATGTTATTATAAGGGGTAATGCACTTTTTTGCAAGAACGAATTACCCCTTTTAGAAAAATTTTCACTTCACAACAGAATTGATATGTACATCCAACTGGTTGTACGGTATATCAATTCCTGCTTCATCCAGAGCATATTTGATATTTTCTGTCAAACGCCATTTTGTATCCCAAAAATCCTCTGCCGAAGCATAGCAGCGCACATTCAGCATAACTGCACTGTCACCTAATTCACTCACAAATACCTGTCTTGTTTCTTCCCGCAAAATACCGCTATCCTTTTCAAGCACATCCAACAGTACCTCTTTTGCAGTTCTAATGTCTGCAGTATAAGAAATCCCGACTGGAATATCGATGCGACGTTTGGACATCGCACTGGCATTTATCATACTGGAATTTGCCAAATCACCATTGGGGATAATCACAACTCGATTATCTCCTGTTGTCAGACGAGTATAGAAAATCTGTATCTCTAAAACCGTACCTTCATTGCCATTCGCAATAATATAATCCCCTACTTTAAATGGCTTCAACAATAATATCAGCACACCTCCTGCAAAATTAGAAAGGCTGCCCTGTACTGCCAGACCGATGGCAACACCTGCAGAACCAAGTAATGCCACAACGCTTGCTGCATCCAGTCCAAAACCGGAAGCTATCAGAAAGACTAACAGCACATACATGGAGATCTTCAGAAAAGAATCTAAAAACTGTACCACACCTACATCTGCATTGCTGCGTTTCATGGATTTTTTGAAAATCTTACGCACCAGACGGATAATCTGTGTTCCTATGGCAAATACAAGCATTGCCAGAAGTACACGTATTCCAAAGCGCAGTGCCGTTTCCGGCAACTGCTCCAAAAAGCTCTGTATCAAGCCAACATCAATTTCTTCTACTGCCATTGCTTCCATTGTTTCCATTATTTTTTACCTGCTCTGTTTCCTTTTTTTGCATTGATTTTCTTTAGTTTCACAACCGCTTCATTTGCTGCTTTAGCCTTAGCCTCTGCTTCTTTCATCGCTCTCTGCGCAGCTTCTGTGGCTGCCTGTGCCTCTAGTGCTGTTACTCTGACTGCTTCTTCTGCTGCTTTTCTTTCTGCTTCTTCCTTTGCCTTCCGGATAGCCTCTGCCTTTGCTTTTTCAATGGCTGCTTTTTCTTCCGGTGTATATGGCGTATAGGCAAAAATACTCAAAGAAAGCGGAGCACTTACCATCTCTATGGCATATGGCTTGCCATCCCATTCTTTTTCTATGGTTTCCTTTACTTCACGATTCACCATATCACTGCCGCCATATTCCTGAGCATCCGTATTCAGAATTTCCATATATTTTCCTTCCAAAGGAACTCCGATGGTAAATTCCTGTCTGACATTGGCAAAATTCGCCACTACTACCAGCGTATCTTCTATCTTCTGTGCTTTGCGAAGATAAGACAGCATACATGCCTGTGGCGTAATACAGTTAATCCATTCGAATCCTTCCCATGAATCATCTTTTGAATACATTGCTGGTCTGGAACGATATAACTGATTCAAATCTGCCATCAAATGATTCAATTTTTTATGTTCCTCATATTCTAACAGATTCCATTCCACAGAACGTTCTTCGTTCCATTCATCAAATTCTCCGATATCCTGTCCCATAAAAAGCAGCTTTTTGCCGGGATGTGTCATGAAATAACCAAAAGTCAGTCTTAAATTAGCGAACTTATCCTTACGTTCTCCGGGCATTTTTCCAAGCATTGTTGCTTTGCCATGCACAACTTCATCATGGGAAAAGACTAGCATAAACTTCTCACTGTACGCATAAATCATACTAAATGTCAGATTGTTATGACTGCCGGAACGAAAATAAGGGTCATTTTTTATATAGCTCAGATAATCATTCATAAAGCCCATATTCCATTTAATATCAAACCCAAGACCATCTTCCTCTACAACGCTTGTCACTTTCGGCCATGCAGTAGATTCTTCCGCAATCATAAATGCCCCATCGTCCCTCTTTTTCACAATTGAATTGAGGTGCTTCAAAAATTCCACTGCCTCCAGATTTTCATTGCCGCCATACATATTAGGAACCCATTCCCCATCATTCTTGCCATAATCCAGATACAACATGGATGCCACTGCATCCATACGGATGCCATCTGCGTGATACTGTTCAATCCAGTACAGCGCATTTGCAATCAAATAGTTCTTAACTTCCGGTCTGCCATAATTATAAATCAAAGTGCCCCAATGAGGATGACTTCCCTTACGCGGGTCCATATGCTCATACAGACAAGTTCCGTCAAATTCAGCAAGACCATAAGAATCTCTTGGAAAATGTGCCGGAACCCAGTCTAAAATAACGCCAATTCCGGCTTTATGCATCTCATTCATAAAGAACATAAAGTCTTGCGCATCCCCATATCTGGCGGTAGGCGCATAATAGCCAATAACCTGATATCCCCAGGAAGCATCCAGCGGATGTTCCATGACCGGCATCAGTTCGATGTGGGTATAATTCATCCTCTGCACATACTCAATAATCTTCGGTGCAAGTTCCCTGTAATTATAGAAACTCCTTTCATCTTCCGGTTTTGCAAACGAACCCAGATGTAATTCCAGAACACTCATAGGCGTATTTTCTGCCTGTACCTTCTTACGGTTTTTCATCCATTTCTGGTCTGTCCAGTCAAAGTCCTCAATATTCCGGACTACGGAAGCAGTATCCGGACGAAGCTGCTGTCCAAAAGCATATGGGTCTGCTTTCAGATACGTAACACCGCCTTTTATTTTTAATTCAAACTTGTAACAATCTCCAACTTTAGCTTCCGGAATAAAAATTTCAAAAATACCGGAATCCCACAATCTTCTCATCTGATGTACTCTGC
>CAYVUF010000084.1:0-8295 GCA_964454605.1 uncultured Bacteroides sp. | reverse complement strand
AGGAGTGGTTTGCTATGACAGCTATCTTTATTGGAAATCATCAGAACAGGACCGTAGGAAGCAGTGCAAATGAGTATGCCTTTGCACGAAAAAATGACAGAATGCAGAAGCAGACAAATGATAAGATAAAGAATGGCACGATTTATGCAGGAAATCTGACACAGAAACAGGATTCTCTTATGCAGCGTAAAAATCAGGCAATGAAGAAGGCGATGAAAGTTGTCGGTGATGCGTGGACAGGAGAAAAGAAGATAGACCAGAACGTAGAAGAAAGCAGACAGCATATAAAGGACTGTCAGCAATTGATGGAAGATAACAATGAAATTATCAAAGGATATAAAAACCGGAAAGAAGAAATCAGACAGGAATATGGTGTAGAAGCAGATAGTCAAGAGCAAAAGGACTTAGAACTGTTGGAAAAGAAAAAATATGCCATGCGCCATCCGGATGAGGTGAGCTTGACAAAGGAAGAGCAGAAAAGGCTCAAAGAACTGGAAGGACAGCCATTGACGGAATATCAGCAGCGTGCACTGGAACTGGATACAGCCATTTCGATTTACCAGGAAGAAATTGATGCTGCCAAAGAAGAGATTAGCGCAGAGAGTGCCGCGCTTCGTTCTATCCGGGTAGAACGGTTGAAAACCCATACCATGCAGGATGCGCAGGATGAAGCGGAGAAAATCATGCAGGAAGCCAGCAAAGAAGCAATTGGCTCCTTGTTAGATGAGGCACAGGAACATATTACGGAGGAACTTGAAAAGGAGCGCGAAGAGGCAAAAGAAGAAGCGGAAGAAAAAGAAGAACAGGAAGAAAAGCTGGAAGAAGTCAGAAACGAAAAAGAATTGAAGCAGGAAGAACTGACTTTGGAACAGGAACAGAGGCGTGTCAAAGAGGAAGTACGCCGGAAAAACCAGGAAGAAAATGCAAAAGAGCAGGAAGAAATGTTGGAGAATGCAGTAGTATATCGTGATGGCACTCTGCAGGATGCTTCCCAGGTACAGGCAGAAATTAAAGATATGCTGCATAAAATGAAACTTCTGGAAGAAGATATCAAAGGTGCAGAAGTAGATGTAGAATTATGATAAGTAGAAAAAAAGGCGGTTACCTTGTTTGTAAGGTAGCCGCCTTTGTAGGTGCAATGAAAAGCTGGTTTAGTTCTGTTTTACTTTGTCAAAAGTATCCATCACATCCTGAGATGGAGCAGTGGTAGCAAGAGAAACGACCACATTTACAAGGGTTGCCAGAATGAATGCTGGAAGCAGTTCATAGATAGCGAAAACTCCACCTAATTTTGCAATACCATATTTCCAGATGAAAATCATGGCACCACCGGTAATCATTCCACACAGAGCACCCCATTTATTGGAGCGTTTCCAAAATAGAGCACACAGTACAATCGGACCGAATGCAGCACCGAAACCAGCCCATGCAAAGGAAACAATTTCAAATACGGAGCTGTCCGGATTGGAAGCTAAGATAATGGCAATGATAGAAATAATGATAACCGTTATTCTTGCAATTCTTACAGAAGTTTTGGTATCCAGTTTCTTTTTGCCAAAATCCTGCAATAAATTCTGTGAAATACTGGATGCAGCCGCAAGAAGCTGTGAGTCCGCAGTAGACATCGTGGATGCCAGAATACCGGCAAGGATAACACCAGCAAGCAAAGCTGCAATCACACTGTGTTTACTTAAAGCAGAAGCAATCAGAACAATAATAGTTTCGGAATTGCTTCCTTCCAGTGCAGGAATGACAGAGTTCTGTGACATACTATAACCTACAATACCGATAAATACAGCAATTGTCATGGAAATAACAACCCATATAGTAGCAATTCTTCTGGATAAGGTTAATTTTTCTTCTGCTTCAATTGCCATGAAACGAAGCAGAATATGAGGCATACCAAAGTAACCAAGTCCCCATGCAAGGGTAGATACAATGGATAAGAAACTATATGGTGTGCTTGTGTCAGTTCC
Organism: uncultured Bacteroides sp.; assembly: GCA_964454605.1. Classification (GTDB taxonomy): domain Bacteria; phylum Bacillota; class Clostridia; order Lachnospirales; family Lachnospiraceae; genus UBA3282. Next base: position 6,319 of record CAYVUF010000084.1, on the reverse strand, counting down.
AGGAACATGAGAACTGAGCATACTTAAGTAGCCAGGCAGTGCCTGTGCATTTGCAGCAACAGCATCTATGCCGCCGGCAGAAGAAACACCGAAACAGACAACAATAATCAAGGCAATAGACATGGTAATTCCCTGTATAAGGTCCGTTGTACTAACAGCAAGGAAACCACCCATAGTACAATAGAGTACAATAACAGCAGCACTCAGAATCAAAGCGACCATGTAATCTACACCAAACAGTGTGTTAAAAAGTTTTGCACATGCAGCAAAACCGGATGCGGTATAAGGAATAAAAAATATTACAATAAGAATAGCGGAAACACAGGTTAATATGTGTTTCTCGTCGCCATATCGCTTGGAAAAGAAATCTGGAAGTGTTAACGCACCGATTTCACTTGTATAGCGGCGGATTCTCTTGGAAACAATTAACCAGTTAACATAAGTACCAATGGCAAGACCAATTGCAGTCCATCCTGCTTCCGCAACACCGGATAAATAAGCAACCCCCGGCAGTCCCATTAAAAGCCAACTGCTCATATCAGAAGCCTCTGCACTCATCGCAGTAACGACTGGTCCAAGTTTGCGGCCTCCTAAATAGAAATCATCAGCGCTTGCATTGGTTTTGGAACAAGCAATACCAATATAAATCATCATTGCTAAGTAAATTACGATAGCAATAATCATACAGATTTGTGATGTCATAAAAAATCTCCTCTCTTGTTTTGCATGAAAAATGCATAAAAATGCCAATAACTCTAAAAGTTTAACATATTAAAGTTATTGGCGAAATATGAACTAAAGTATAGAATGAAGTCTGGACTATATAACCGGATTAGCCATAAAACCTCTAAGAAACATCGGAAGAATCGTACCAGAATATTGATATAACGAATACTCACCATTACAGATGCACCAGTCATACATGATGGCACGCTCGAACAATGCATAACCTTTCACAATTTCGTTTACGGAAACATCTTCACGAAGTTCGCCATTGCGCTGTCCTTCGATGACAATCTGTCGCAGCAGTCGGAAATACGTCCTTCCATGGTCGAGTAAATGCTTTTCTCCAGCAGTAATAAGCTGGGTAGAAAGCAGTCTTGCCAACAAATCCAAGGGTACCCGGTTTTCAATCATCAGAAACAGCTCATGATTTAAGTAAATCAGTTTTTCCTGACTGGTTTTGAAAGCATCTAACGAAGGCATCAGTTCTTCGTATTTTCCATCAAAAAGATAAGAAAGCGATGAGAGCAGAGAATCCTTACTGTCAAAATAGTGGTAAAAAGAACCTTTTGAGGTTTCAGAACGCTCTACAATATCATCAATCGTTGTATTTTCATAACCTTGCTCGTAGAACAACTCCCAAGCGGCATTTATGATTCGACCTTTTGTATTCTTGCTGTCTTTCCTAGGCATTTTTCTATCTCCTGATTGAATAGTATTTTTTTCGTACAGAATATCTGCTATAATCCTATTATAATTAGTTTGAAAAAAGGATGCAAGCAGTATGGAACGAGAAGAGAAAACAGTGTTGCCGGAAGCATTTGCTGCCCGTATGCAGGAATTACTACAGGAAGAATATGCAGAATTTCTGGATAGCTACGAAAAAGAACGCTTTTACGGTATTCGCTTTAATCCGCTTAAGACAGATAGAAGGGATTTTGAACAAAAGATGCCTTTTGCTCTGAGAAAGGTTACATGGGCAGAAGAAGGCTTCTATTATCAGGCGCAGAGCCAGCCGGGAAAACATCCCTTTCACGAAGCCGGTGTGTATTATATTCAGGAACCTAGTGCTATGTCAGCGGTGGAAGTTTTAGCGCCGGAAGCTGGAGAAAAGGTACTGGATTTGTGTGCGGCACCAGGTGGCAAAAGCACTCAGATTGCCGGGAAAATGGCAGGGAAAGGTCTTCTAATCAGTAACGAGATAATACCGGGAAGGGCAAAAATTCTTTCCCAGAATATCGAAAGAATGGGAGTTGCCAATGCAGTGGTCTGTAACGAAACACCTGACAGAATGGCAGGATTTTTCCCAGAATATTTTGATAAGATACTGGTGGATGCGCCTTGTTCCGGTGAAGGAATGTTTCGAAAGGATGAGATTGCGGTGACAGAATGGAGTCCGGAGCATGTTCAGATGTGTGCTGACAGACAGCAGATGATTCTGGAAGAAGCTGCCAAAATGTTAAAACCGGGAGGCACCTTGGTTTATTCTACCTGTACCTTTGCGCCGGAAGAAAATGAAGGAACCATCAGCAGATTTCTGGAGCAGAACGAAGAGTTCAGGATAGATACAGCAGCCCAGGAAACTTTTTTTGCCCCAGGAGAAAAGAACTGGGTAAGCGACCCGGCAGAAGGAATCGAACATACCCTGCGCCTCTGGCCTCATAAAATCGAAGGAGAAGGACATTTTGTTGCCAGACTGAAGAAAGCAGAAGGATTGTGCGCAGATAACCATCCGACCATTGGGGAAACTTTAAAGCAGGGTGGAAAAAAAGGCGGAAAAGCCAGAAAAGGAAGTTTGGAACGGAAAAACGAAACAGATTCGATTACGTTGTGCAGAGAATTTCTGCAGCAGGAACTGGGTGTGTCCCAAGCCAAAATAGAGGAATGGGAAACGGATTTTGTGTATGTTATGTTTGGAGAACAGATTTATCTGGTACCGAAGCAGATGATTCCATTACAGGGAATGAAAGTGGTAAGACCGGGACTGCATATGGGAACTGGGAAAAAGGACCGCTTTGAGCCTTCGCATGCGTTAGCACTGCACTTGAAACCAGAAGAAACAGCATCCCATTATGAAATGACTGAGGAAGAAACCCGGTGTTATCTGAAAGGGGAAACTTTTGGCTGTGACCCATCCTTAAAAGGCTGGGTGCTGCTGACAACGCAAGGCTATTCCATTGGTTTTGGAAAAGCAGGCGGCGGACAAATGAAGAATCATTACCCTAAGGGACTTCGTAAAATGTAAGAAGGAAATGAGGAAAGAGAGGAATAGATTATGCCGGCATGGTTGAAAGATGCAGTTTTTTATGAAATCTATCCCCAGTCTTTTAAAGACTCTAATGGGGATGGAATAGGTGACTTTAACGGAATTATTGAAAAGTTGGATTATATTCAGGAATTAGGGTGCAATGCAATCTGGATGAATCCCTGTTATGATTCTCCATTTCGTGATGGTGGTTATGATGTACGTGACTACAAGAAAACAGCGGAACGATATGGTACGATGGAGGACCTGATACATCTGTTTGCGGAAGTGCATAAGCGGGGAATGCATATTTTACTGGATTTAGTACCAGGACATACTTCCGAGGAACATCCCTGGTTTGCAGAAAGCAGTAAAGTAGAAAGAAATGAGTATTCTGACCGTTATATCTGGACCGATAAATGGTTTCATGGAGCTTCTGGATTAAATTACATTGCCGGAGAAAGCGAAAGAGATGGTGTTTATGTATTGAACTATTTCAAGTGTCAGCCGGCATTAAATTATGGATTCCTGCATCCGGAAGAATGCTGGCAGAAGGAAATTGACGACAAAGCATGTTTGGAAACCAGAGAGGCGCTGAAAGATATTATGCGTTTCTGGCTTGATAAGGGTTGTGATGGTTTTCGGGTTGACATGGCAGATTCTCTTGTGAAAAAGGATGATGAAAACAAATCCGGTACCAGTATGGTCTGGAAGGATATCAGACAGATGTTAGACAGGGAATATCCAGAGGCAGCACTTGTTTCAGAATGGAACAGACCGCAGGTAGCTATTCCGGCAGGCTTTCATATGGACTTTTTCTTGGACTGGGAAGGAAATGGATATAACTTGTTGATGAGAAATGAAATCCAGGGAAAAAATAACAGTTTTTTCCATAAAAACAGTGACAGAAGTATACTGGATTTCTTTGAGGAATATCTGGAAAAATATGAGCAGATAAAAAATCTGGGGCATTATTGCCTGATTACTGGCAATCATGATATGATTCGTGCCGCATATTATCTGGAGGTACGGGAATTGAAACTTGCTTATGCCTTTCTGTTTACCATGCCGGGCAATCCTTTCCTATATTATGGAGATGAGATTGGCATGCGGTATCAGAAATTGCCCTCCAAAGAAGGCGGCTATACCAGAACCGGTTCCAGAACACCAATGCAGTGGGATGATACGAAAAATTGCGGTTTTTCAACAGCAGATGGAGAAGACCTGTATCTGCCAGTGGATACAAGACCGGGAGCACCGAATGTAGCCGCAGAAGAACAGGATAAAGATTCGTTGCTTCATATGGTAAAAGAAATTCTGGATGTTCGAAAAAAGGAGAAAGATTTGCAGGAAAATGCAAATTTGAAGCTGCTTTATGCAAAGCCGGAAGAGCGTAGTTTTGCTTATCAACGGGGTAGTCTGCTGCTATTGTGTAATCCTTCAGGGGAAGAAAACAGCATAGAGGATAAGCAGTTGCCAAAGGCTGGCAGAAAACTTTTTGAAATTGGAGAAACCGATTATCAGAGCGGGAAATATATCCTTGGAAAACAGTCTTTTGTTCTTTGGAAATCGGAGGAATAATTTTCCAGAACGAATCTTTAGAAAATACGAAAAAATAAAAGGGTAATGCTTGTAAAATAACTCTGCCTGGAATATACTATATCTAGAAGTTTTTTGGTTGGGAGCGTATAGATATGCTATTTTCCAGTGTGGAGTTTTTATTTCGGTTTTTACCGGTTTTTATGATAATATATCTTCTTGTTCCCGAAAAATATCGTAATCTTGTATTGCTTTCGGGAAGTTTGATTTTTTATGGAGTAGGAGAACCGTATTATGTTCTGCTGCTTATTTTTTCTGTTGTTGTCAATTATGGTATCAGTCTGACGTTTTCCAGATGGCGGGAGAAACATTTTTTGCGCAAAAGTATTCTGGTGCTTGCACTGCTATTGGATTTTTCATTTTTATTTGTTTTCAAATATTTTGATTTCTTTGCACAGAATGTTAATGGCATATGGAAAACAGCAAGCCTTCCAATTCTGGAACTTGCTTTGCCGCTGGGTATCAGCTTCTATACCTTTCAGATAGTGTCCTATTTATTGGATAGTTACTATGGTAAGATAGATGAAAAAGTAAGTTTGGTTGCATTTGCAACGTATGTTAGTATGTTTCCACAGCTTATCGCAGGTCCAATTGTTCAATATGAGGAAGTAGCACCCCAGATGAAGGAACGAAGAATTACTGCTTGGAATCTGGAAAGCGGTTTGAAATTATTCACGCTTGGACTGGGATATAAAGTATTGTTAGCCAACCAGATCGGAACGCTCTGGAACACTCTTATGACCGCAGGAGCTGGAAATTTATCTGTTTCTGCAGCCTGGATGGGAGCAGCAGCATACTCTTTTCAGATATATTTTGATTTCTGGGGATATTCTCTTATGGCAAAGGGATTGGGCAGAATGCTTGGTTTCAAAATTCCGAAGAACTTTGCCAATCCTTATATTTCAAAATCCATTTCCGAATTTTGGAGAAGATGGCATATTACACTGGGAAGATGGTTTCGTGAATATTTGTACATTCCTTTAGGAGGCAACCGGAAAGGTTTTCTGCGTACCGTTTTTAATCTGCTTGTTGTCTGGACGTTAACTGGTATCTGGCATGGTGCAAGCTGGAACTTTGCTTTATGGGGCTTTACCTTTTTTGTTCTGATTGCCATTGAGAAAACAGGAATTGGCAAGTGGCTTGAGAAAACGAAAGTAATAGGACATATCTATGTGCTGCTTATATTGCCTGTTACATGGATGATTTTTGCAATTGATGATTGGAAGGTATTATTGCAGTATTTACAGAATATGATAGGCATTCATACATCAAATGCAATGGTTGGCGGAGAACAGATTTTTCGTTATCTGAAAGAATATTGGGTGTTATTGATGGCTTGCATTCTGTTTGCAACACCCTATCCAATGAAGTGGTATCGAAAGCATAAGAAAAAATGGTATACGGTTTTGATAATCGCAGTCATATTCTGGTTTTCGGTTTATGAAATTATGATAGGAAGTAATAATCCGTTTTTATATTTTAGATTTTAGAGGTGGATTTTTTCATGAAGAAATGGAAGAGAATCATACGCAATTGTCCCTATTTGCTTGCATTGATTGTTACATGGCTGTTTTTTACAATTGGTGGTGGAGTTCTTTTATGGTATCGAGGTTATGGTGAAGGAGAATGGCAGCAATTGCTGCGTAATCCACTTTTTGCAGTGGCAGTAACAGAAGAAATGCAAGGAAAAATGACTGGGACAGAAATCGTAGAAAAAAATAAAAAACCACATGTTATTGTAAATCAAACGAA
>CAYVUF010000083.1:0-8306 GCA_964454605.1 uncultured Bacteroides sp. | reverse complement strand
ATCATGGAGAAGTATTGTCAGATTTTGACAGAGCATGAAGAATGTGCCATTAATGGTGAATTTTATGCCAGTCTGCCTTATAATTTTATGGTAAAAGATGGTTTGAAAGTCTGGGTACCAACAAATGTATCTTATTTTTGTCAGTGGGGAACACCAGAAGATATGAAAGAGTTTGTTTACTGGACAGATAAGGTACGTCGTGCAGAAGAAAAAAAACAAGAAGAAACGCAAAATATCAAAACAGCAGATGAGAGTAGTGCGTGCGGCAAGATTCTGATTCCGATGGCAGGAGCAGGACAACGTTTTGCGGATGCAGGATATAAGGTACATAAGCCAGCTATCATGACGATTGACAGGAAAACAGGAGAAGAAAAGCCAATGGTGGTTTGTGCTACCAGGGATTTGCCAGGTGTGGCAGAAGATGGCAGTAATGTGATTTATGTGGATAGAACATTTCATAAGGAAGATGGTGTAGAAGATGCAATTCGTTCTTACTATCCGAAAGCAGCTTTTCTTACAGTGGACCATCTGACAGAGGGGCAGGCTTGTACCTGTATGCTTGCAGAAGAATTGTTGAATCCAGAAGAGCCTCTTCTTATTGCAGGCTGTGACAATGGTATGGACATTGATAGAAAATTATTTGAAGATTTAACGAAGGAATGTGACTGTATTGTCTTTACTTATCGTCATAATGAAGCAGTTCTTGCTAATCCGAATGCGTATGGCTGGATGATTACGGATAAGGCAGGAAATATTACAGGAACTTCCATTAAGAAGGCCATTTCGGATACACCTATGGAAGACCCGGCAGTGGTAGCTACTTTCTGGTTTAAGAAAGCAGGAATATTTGTAGAAGCCACCAGAAAAATGATTGAGGAGAATGACCGCATCAATCAGGAGTTTTATGTGGACCAGACAGTTAAACATGTTCTGGATTTAGGTTATAAAGCCAAAATATTTGATATTGACCGATATGTTGGATGGGGTACTCCGGCTGATTATGAAGCATATCAGAAGACATATCAATACTTCAAAGAATTTGTAGAATTAAATTAGGGGTTATTGTATTATGTTACAGAAGCTGAAAGTGTTGGACTTTGAGAAAAATTATGAAAAATACTTAAAGACTGTCATTAGCCTGACAGTCTTATTCAAGTTATTGTTAATGGGATTTTTTTCTTCGGATTATCAGGATTTGATGTTTATTCCGTTTGTAAAATGTTTTCTGACCGGAGAAGGAAATCCTTATCAGTATTATTACGACAATCAGCTTTTGTCTTCTTTTCCATATCCTCCGGTAATGCTTTTTGTAGAGTGCATTGGTGGTGTCTTTGTCACCTTTTTACAGAATTTACCTGTATTTTTACAAAACCTGCTCTTTAAGTTGCCAATTCTTTTTATGGATTTACTTGGACTTTTCTATTTGATGAAGATTTCCAAATCCAAGAGAAAATATATTCTGGCATTGTATTTCTTTTCACCTGTTATTTTGTATGCTTCTTATATGCATGGGCAGTTGGATATTATTCCAACGGTATTTCTGATAGGAGCTATTTATTATCTGACACAGAGTGGTGTGAAAAACTGGGAGTGGAAATATGGAATTTTTTTGACACTGGCATTATCTTCAAAATTTCATATTGCAGCAGTTCTTCCACTGTTTTTTCTGTATCTGTATAAGAAAAAAGGTTGTAAAAAAGCGGTTCTTCTGACAGGACTTCCGGTGCTTGCAACTATAGTTTTCGTGCTTCCGTTCTGGGGCAGCGGATTTGCTAATATGGTATTGTTCAATAAAGAACAGAGTGCAATTGGAAATGTTTATATTGATTATGGAAGTGCCAAGCTGCTGCTTTCGATTTTAGTATTGTTATTTGTTTATTTTCAGGCATTTCGGATAAACCAGATGAACAGGGATTTACTGATTAGTATGTCAGGTTTGTTGTTTTCTGTTTTTCTTGCGTTTGTTCCGGCTATGCCGGCATGGTATATCTGGGTAGTTCCATTTTTTATGCTGTATCTGGCGGGGCTACGTGAGAGCCGCGGTAAAATGGTGCTGATTTATTGCATTTTCTATTTGCTATATCTGGTATATTATGTATTTTTCCATCAAACCAAGTTTGTGGACTTGTATTTTCTTGGAAAAGATTTGTCTTGTTTAAAAATTGTGAATGATGATATGAGAAATATTGTGTTTACCTTAATGTTAGGTATTTTCTTGATTCTGGTACTTTCAATGTATCAGTATGGGGTAAACAGTAATTCTTATTACAAAAGAAGAAACAGACCTTTTACCATTGGTATCGCAGGGGATAGTGGTGCTGGTAAAAGCCGCCTGCTCCTGATGTTAGATGAATTACTTTCTGAAAACAGGATTTTGAACATTGAAGGGGATGGCGACCATAAATGGGAACGCGGCAATGAAAACTGGAAGGATATGACACACTTGAACCCGCAGGCAAATTATTTGTACAGACAGGCAGAGGATATACGGATTCTGCGGGATGGAAATGCAGTAAAAAGAGCAGATTACGACCATACAAGCGGTACTTTTACCAGTAAGAAAAAATTCAGTCCAAAACCATATATTGTTATGTGCGGATTACATTCCTTATATCTTCCTCAGATGCGGCAGGTATTGGATATGAAAATTTATCTGGATACGGATGAAAGTCTGCGATGTCACTGGAAAATAGGAAGGGATACAGGAAACAGAGGGCATGCGAAAGCAGAAATCATGAAACAGATTGAAGCCCGCAGGCAGGATGCGGAGAAGTATATCTATCCACAGAAGCAGTATGCTGATTTGGTTATTCGTTATTTTGATAAAGAGCTTCTTAAGGAGCATAGTCAGGAAAAAAATTCTTACGAATCGGAACCTGGTGTGGAGTTTTTGATGGATGTCAGTATTAACGCAGAACCGCTTCTGGCTTTGCTGCAGGAACATGGAATTACCAGTAAGTTAACTTATGATGATGATTTGCTTCATCAGAGGATTTTGTTGGAAAGTGAGAATCTTCATGTGGATAAAACGGTGTGGGAAGAGATTGCTTTGCAGACAATTCCGCAGATTGAAGATTTGGCAGGAAGTCATATTCTCTGGGAAGATGGTGTGAATGGAGTGGTGCAGTTGATGCTGCTTCTGGTTATCGGAGAGATTATGCGCAGGGATTGATGCAGAGTTTCGGGATAATTCTGATGAAAAATGAAATTGGATGGCAAAGAGATATTTATGATACAGGCAATGATATTTGATTTGGATGATACGCTCTATGCGTATGAACCACTGGATAAAAAAGCGCGGGATAACGTAGAAAAATACACTTGTGAGATACTTGGTATTTCCGTAGAACAATACAGGGAAGCATATGCTTTTGGCAGACAGGAAACCAAAAAGAAGCTGTCTGAGGTAGGAGCAGGTCACAATCGCCTTTTATACTGTCAGAAAACACTGGAGTATCTTGGAATACCGCCGATGCCTTTATCCCTTCGGATGTATGAACAATATTGGGATACATTTATACAGGAAATGAAGGTTTTTTCTGGTGTAAAGGAGTTATTTAATTTGCTGCAGGCTAACCATATTCCAATTGTAATCTGTACGGATTTGACTGCTCATATACAGCATCGTAAAATTGAGGCACTTGGAATCGCACAATACATTAAGTATCTGGTAAGCAGCGAGGAAGCAGGAAGAGAGAAACCGGGAAAAGAAATATTTGCTTTATGCCTGGAGAAATTAAAACTGCCGCCACAGCATATATGGTATGTAGGGGACAGCTTTCACAAAGATGTGGAGGGTGCTGCCGATATGGGAATGCAGGCAATATGGTTTCACCCTGAGAGAAGCCAGTCTGATGAAAAAGCAGGCGGAGATATGCAGAAAAATAGTTATCAGAAAGTCAGAGATTATGCAGAATTAACGAAATTGGTTATGAAGGAGTTAGAGAGAAAATGAAATTATCAGTAGTAGTACCCTGTTATAATGAAGAAGAAAATATTCCGTTGATTCTGGAACGTTTCAGAGAAATCATAAAAAGGGATGATGTGGAAGTTATTCTGGTAAACAATGGTTCCACAGATGGCAGCAGTAAGGTATTGGAAGAATTACTTCCAAAATATCCTTTTGCAAAAACCACATTAGTTCCAGTTAATCAAGGTTATGGATATGGAATTTTGCAGGGACTGAAGGAATGTAGCGGAGAATACATTGGATGGACTCATGCTGATATGCAGACCGACCCGGCAGATATTTTGAAAGCACTTGCCATTATCGAGAAAGGAAAAGAACCTGTTTTTGTAAAAGGAAACCGGAAAGGAAGACCTTTCTTTGATGTATTTTTTACCGCAGGCATGAGTTTATTTGAAACTTGTTATCTACATAAAAATTTATATGATATCAATGCACAGCCGAATATTTTTCCAAAAACTTTCTTTGCACAATGGGAAAATCCGCCTTATGATTTTTCATTGGATTTATATGCACTTTATATGGCAAGAGTAAAAGGACTTAAGGTAGTACGCTTCCCAGTGCTTTTTCCAGAACGTATTCATGGAGAATCCAAGTGGAATACGGGATTGAAATCCAAGTGGAAGTTTATTAAGAGAACTATGGAATTTAGTGTGAAATTGAAGAAGACGTTGTAATGAGAGAGGAATGATGAATATGGAATATATTGCACATAGAGTAAATACAGTGGAAGAATTACGGAAATTATCACCGGAATATGGAGTGGAACTTGACTTAAGAGATGATTTGAATGGCAGGATTTATATTTCACACAATCCCTTTGAAGAGGGGGAGGATTTTGAAGATTACTGCAAGGAATATCATCATGGAACCATGATATTAAATGTGAAAAGTGAACGGATTGAACACAAAATTCTGGAATACATGGAGAAGTATCAAATTCAGAAATATTTCTTTCTGGATTCCTCTTTTCCAATGATAAAACTGCTTACAGATATGGGCATAAAAGATGTGGCGCTGCGTTTCAGTGAGATAGAAGGTATGGATACACTTCGTCTTATGGCAGGTAAGGCTGACTGGGTATGGGTAGACTGCTTTACGAAAATACCTCTTGATGAGAACAGCTATCAAGAACTGAAAGAGCTGGGTTACAAACTTTGTTTTGTATCACCGGAATTGCAGGGACAGGAAGAAAAGATACTGCTTTATAAAAAACAGTTGGAAGATATGGGCATCGTTTTTGATGCTATTTGTACAAAGAGCTATCACATTCATGACTGGATGTCTTAAACTCGTGAGGTGTAAAAGACATGCGCAGGAATGGAGATTTTGATATGAAAAAAGAAAATCACGAAAGAAAAAAAGCAATTGGTATGGCAGCAGCAGTTGCCGCGACATTAGTCGTGGGACTGCTTGTGTTTTATAGACACTGGCAGTTTGAACTTCCAGGATATGCTAATGTAGATGAACAACTGTCCTTAGATTGTATTTATGATTTATTGCATCAGCATATTTATGCAGGTGACATTTATGTTCTGGAATTTTTCCGGTACCCGCATCTGACATTCTATTTTGCAGTGATAGGAGTCCGTATTTTGGGAAAAATTCTGACAGGATTTGACATAGATACACTAATACGGTTTGTTGTCTGTGGAACAGCTATGTTATCTAATGTATGTGTTTATTTTACCATAAAAAAATTGACTAACAGCAGAAAATGGGCATATATTGGTCTGGTTCTTTCTGTGTTCTCGTTATATAGCTTTTCTTACTTGTATTATACCGGACCGGATACAATGTTATATGCAGTGGCAAATGGAATTGTGCTTCTGGGAACGATTCTGTATCAGGATAAGGATGAAGAAAGAAGTGTATATCTATGGTATCCGCTTCTGGCGATTTGTATCGGACTGGCAATGGCAGCGAAATATCATGGCATTTTATTTGGGTTATTCTGGTTAATTTTACATATCGTGAAGAAATACTGGAAATCCTACAGAAATAACTATTTATTCTTTTTGAATTGCATAGTTCTGGCACTTGTTTTTTGTGTCTGTAATTATTCCCTGTTCTTTCATTTTCCGAATTTTGTAGGAGATAATCTGTATAATTTACAGCATTATGCATGGGGACATCCGGGAATAGAGCACAATATGCCGCTTCTTGGACATTTGGAAGTATATAGCTTAACAAGTTATGGTATTGTTGGAGGTATTCTTTTCTTGTTAGGAATTATTTCTGTTATCCGGGCAAAAGAGTGGAAACATCTGGCAGTTTATCTGATTATGCCAGTGTTTATCCTTGTGTTCTTATCAAAATATACGATTATGCTTGGCAGAAATCTTGCTCTTGTTATACCGTTTCTTTATGTTTTTCTGGTGTTTGGACTAAAAGAAATAGAAGCTATTTTGGGCAGACTGTTGTCAAATTCAGCGGAAAAAGAAGAAAAATGGAAGAAGAAAATAACTTATGTGGTACCAGTCCTGATTGGACTTATGGTACTTGCTAACATTTTGGCAGCAGTAAATACTTATCGTTATGAACTGACTTATACTAAAGTTGTTGCATGGATAGAAGATAATATTCCAGAAGGGTCTGTTTTGTATTGTACTTCTTTTGCCCCAAATCTGGATGCAGAACAGTATGAGTTAATTGACATAGGAGAAGACATCAGTAAATTGCCGGACGTTTTGGCAGAAGATGAATATTATATTGATGTAGAGTATGCGACCGGATATTTTAGACAGAAAAAGGATTATCTTTTGGTGCAGGGCGGTGATATGTATCCAGAACAGAAAGCCGCTTATGAAAATAAAATAGCAAATTATAATGAGGAACAGACATATACAGGTATTACATATGGAAAAGAATGGAAATTCCGTATTGGTTATTTAGACTATTTCCGTTTTTCACCAGAAGAATATTATGTTGGACCGACCATTTCAGTTTTTCATTAACTTTTCCTAAGAAATCCTTAAGACATTTTAGATTTGTTTTAGAGAGCTGACATATTTTGGACATAAATTTCTGGTAACCTATATATATCTTATAGGAAAGCACTTTTCCCATAAGATATATATTGAAATGAAGTTGTGGGGTTGTTTACATGGGGTATGCGGTTCTATCAGCTTCGACTAAAAATAATTCCAATTTATATAGATACACAAAATATTCATACTATTCCCAATTCATAATTTCCCGTATCTTATCTGTAAGAATTTCAGCAGATTTGGTATGGGTTATTATGTTTGGGTGATAATCTATCACATAACCATCAGATTCTGATTGCAAAGGAAGAGGAAGAAAAGAAATTTTTTCATCCATAGTTGCCTTTTGATAGGAATCGATGGCTTTTTTTATGCAGGGCATCAGTTCCTGATTCATCATGCCATAAGTACAGAGAATATAGGCTTTTTTGTTATGTTTCCGAATGGTCTGCAAAAATTTCGCATATTCTTCTGTAAATGCTTCCATTCGGTCTTCCTGATTCTGACAATAACTGAAATCGTTGGTACCCAGATTTAAAACAATCATATTTGGTTTATAGGAACGAAAATCCCATTTTGATGTGGCAATTTCCTTTCCATCTACGGTTCCTCTGGAAAATCCGATTTGGGTATAGTAAGGAGGAACAAGCTCTGACAAATTCTGTTCGCCTTCTGTATAACCAGAATAAATTCCATAACCACTATAAGAAACCATACTATAATCAGCATTCAGTGCCTGTGCAGTCAGATAGGCATAGCTTTTGGTTACATCTTCGGTTTGTGTGGAAAAAGTATGGCTTAAATCGGCATCATCTACACCATATCCGCAGGTAATAGAATCACCAATAAATTCCAATTTCCGTCGCTTATCAGAAAGAGGGAGCAGAACAGCTCCTTCGTCTGTGAGCAGTCTGGATATTCCAACAACAGACATAGGTGCCTCGGATAACTTAATAATCTGAATCTGATGCGTTTGAACGCGATTTGTGTCAATGATGGAATAGGTCTTTTGGGAAAACGTTACCATATCGTCCAATAATCTTTCACCATCAATATAAAAAGCAATTCTGGCTTTTTCGGTCTGAACGGATGTGTCTATGGACGAAGCGCAGTCATCCCCATAAATTTCGATATCCAATTTACGCCCGGTAAAAGAAAAGGCGATACCGGAACCAGAAAGGACACACCAGAGAATACTTTTTTCAAAAACAGTTCTGCCGATATATTTTGCACAATCAAGATTTATTGGATATTTTTTTGTCATAAAAACACCTCATTTTTGTTTATATTTTTATTGTATCACGTTTGTTTTTTTTCTACAAATATAAAGTAATTTATGATATAATAAAAAT
>CAYVUF010000082.1:0-8435 GCA_964454605.1 uncultured Bacteroides sp. | reverse complement strand
GTCATATGATAAACTCGAAGATATTATAGGTGACTCTATGAAAATTGATAAAAGTCATATCATAAATTATTATATACTATTAAAAGGGAGAGTTACAAGCGTTTTGAGGGAATGAGGGAGGTTCATTTCTTAAGAAAAACGAAAGTTTTTTTTAATATACAAAGAAAGCTGACCACTCAGGGAAAAAATATGTTATTGTTAATAAAAATAAGGGTATTTCAGACTTAGATATAGCGATAAATGCTGGTGGTTGGAAAAGCGGCGGCAGAATGGATTTGATGATAGGAGGAGGAAGGAATGGAACGAAGACCGTATACAAGAAAAAACCGTTATAACGGAAAATTTACGATGTTGGTAATTATGATAGGATTCTGTATTCTTGCAATAATAGAAATTGTTTATGGGCAGGCACAGCTTAAGATTGAGAGAGAACGCCTTGCATTGGAGAAAGCAAATCAGCAGACAGTGCAGCAGCTTCAAGAGGAATGGAACAGTATTAAAAATACGGACACTGCTTCTCAGGAAGCGGCTATGCAGAAAAATCATGGCAACACTACGGTACAGCAGATGGTGGATGTGGGAGCTCAGACAGGGATAGAAGTAGAACAACCAGACAGCAGCCATACTGCAACCGAAGCAAGCGGCAGCACACAGCCAGAAGAGAACAAGGAATATGCGATGCAGATTGTCTTTCTGGGTGACAGTATTCTGGATAATGACAGAGAAGACGGTGGTGTGGCTTCTCTTATTTCGGATCAGTGTAATGCAAGGGTTTATAATATGGCAATGGGTGGAACAACAGCAGCCCTTTTACCAAATGAACAATATAATTTTGCAAAATGGGATTCACGTTCTCTACTCGGTGTAGTCAATGCTATTGTGGGGAACATCAATAAAGATATTTTTGATGGTTATCGTGCAGGCGAGATATTGAATGAATGTGATTTTTCCAAGACGGATTATTTTGTAATAGAATATGGCATCAATGATTTCCTGGCGAAAGTTCCTCAGAGCAGATATCTGGAGGGCGGAGGAACGCTGGCCGTTGATGAAGTGCATACGTATACAGGGGCACTGGAAACAGCAGTACAGCTTTTGCAGGATAGTTTTCCAAATGCCAAAATTCTGTTGATTGCACCGCATCACTGTCAGTTTATGAGCGGTAATACTTTTATTGGGGATGGCTATACATTGGATTATGGATATGGTCCATTAGTGAATTATGCAAGAGGCTGTGGTTATATATATGAGCAGCATAAAGCGGAAAATGTGATATTTTATAATGCCTTTGAAGAAAGCGGTATTGATGCGGAAACATCTGACAAATATCTGGAGGATGGGGTGCATCTTTCCAGAGAAGGTCGTGAGGTTTATGCGGACTATGCTTCCCGATTGATTTTGGCTGATTTTTATCCGGAAGAGTAGCAGATTTTGGAAACATATGATAAGATAGAAAGGCGGTATTGATATTCCGCCTTTTTCTATTGTGATTCAGAAATTTCGGTTGTACAGAAATGAGGTTTATATGCAGGAACTGGAGTATCCCTTTGACAGGGAATATATTTTAAAAAAGTCCAAAAAAATCAAAAGACAGTTGTTGGAAGAAGACAAACCAACTGTGAAGAAGAAAATTGCGGTACTTGGCGGCAGCACAACGCATGATATTATACGAGTGATGGATATTTTTCTGTTGAATCAGGGCATTGAGGCAGAATTTTATGAATCGGAGTATGCCCAGTATTGGCAGGACATTATGTTTGACAATGAAGAACTGACTGCTTTTGCGCCGGATTTGATTTTCATTCATACTTCCAATCGTAATATTACAGACTATCCGGCAGTTTCTGACAGTGCAGAGCAGGTAGAAATGCTTTTGATGGAGCAGTATAAGCATTTTGAGGTTATGTGGGAGAAAGCAGCGGAGGTTTATCATTGTCCGATTATTCAGAATAATTTCGAATATCCTTTTTATAGACTGCTTGGAAATCAGGATGCAGTTTATTTGCAGGGACGAATTTGCTTTCTTAACCGGATGAATGAAAAGTTCTATGAGTATGCAAGAACCCATGAGAATTTCTACATTAATGATATCCATTATATGGCATCTGCGTACGGTCTGGATAAATGGGCAGACCCATTTTACTGGCATATGTACAAGTATGCGATGTGTATGCAGGCAATACCGGAATTTGCTTTTAATCTATCGAATATTATCAAGGCAATTTTTGGGAAAAATAAGAAATCCCTTGTGTTAGATTTGGACAATACGCTTTGGGGCGGTATTGTGGGGGATGATGGTGTGGAAAATCTGGAAATTGGACAGGAAACTTCCATGGGACAGGTTTATTCCGAATTTCAGAAATACGTCAAGGCACAGAAAGACATAGGTGTTATGCTGAATGTCAATTCCAAAAATGAATATGATAATGCAGTTGCAGGCTTGAATCATCCGGATGGCAGTTTAAAACCGGAAGATTTTATTCTGATAAAAGCGAATTGGGAACCCAAAAGCAAAAATATTGCAGAAATTGCAGAAGAGATGAATATTTTGCCGGATAGTCTGGTGTTTGTCGATGATAACCCGGCAGAACGTGAAATTATCAAAGTACAGGTGCCGGGAGTGGCAGTGCCGGAAATTGGGACACCAGAACAATATATTCGTGTATTAGACCATTCTGGCTTTTTTGAAGTGACAAGCGTGTCAGAAGATGACCGGAAGCGGAATGAGATGTATAAAGCAAATATACAGAGAAAACAGCAGCAGCAGAGTTTTGGAGATTATAAAGAATATCTGCGTTCTCTTCAGATGAAGGGAACTATCAAGGCATTTGAGCCTATTTATATGGCACGTATAGCACAACTTTCGAATAAGAGCAATCAGTTTAATCTGACAACCAGAAGGTATACGCAGAGCGATATTGAAGGGTTTGCAGCAGATAATAATTACCTTACCCGGTATGGCAAGCTGGAAGACAAGTTTGGAGATAACGGTGTGGTTTCGGTGGTGTTGGGCCGCAAAGATATGGCGGAAAAGACCTTGCATCTGGAACTTTGGCTTATGAGCTGCCGCGTGCTGAAGCGAGATATGGAATTTGCTATGATGGATAGTGTGGTAGAAGCGTGCCGAGAATGTGGTATTACTAAGATTTTGGGATATTATTATCCGACTGCTAAAAATGCAATGGTAAGAGAGTTTTATGCGTTGCAGGGCTTTCGGAAGATTTCCGAGGATACGGAAGGCAATACCGTATGGGAGTTCGTTATTCCAGAAAATTATGAGAGAAAGAATACGGTAATTAAATTGCAGGATGACTGAAAATAGGCTATGATGGGATAATAGATATTTGTAATTGCCGATATTATCAAAAAGAGAGGTAGAAACGATGAGCAGAGAAGAAGTTTTTGAAAAATTAAATGAAGTATTCCGGGATGTGTTTGATGATGACACAATTACGGTAACGGATGCGACAACCGCAGATGATATTGAGGATTGGGACTCTTTGGAACATATCAATTTGCTTGCAGCCGTTGAGCAGGAGTTTGGAATGAAATTTAATATGGGACAGGTGGTTTCCATGAAAAATGTAGGGGAGATGGCGGATATCGTCATCAGTCAGATTGGGGATTAATGTGAGAATCCGTATGTGACAGATTTCTAAAACGCAAGATGTGTATCTGCGTAGCCTTGTCCCAAACTTGGAATGCGCAGGAAGGAAGATTGTTGGGAAAAGTATGCGTAGAAAAGAGGATTTAGTGAAGAAAAGAGAATTTGGTGAAGAAAAGGAAAGGCAGCATGAGCAAGAAGATAATTGGCATAGCGGATGGTATGTACGAACGGCTGGAAAAATTGGGGGGGGTAAAGAAGGAATCCTAGTCTGGAGTTTTTTTACCCTGCTTGTTTTTGGTGTTGTATGCGTATTTGGTACGATAACATCAGGATATCATCTGGTGGATGACTGGGAGTTCGCGAAATATGTGGAGTGGATGTCGCCGGGAAGAGAAAATTTCTGGGCATGTATGAAAGAGGCAGTCGGATATGATTTGACTTTGCGTTTCCGACCTCTTTACTATATCAACAGAGTCTGCATGGCGGCTGTCTTTGGAGTAAATCTAACAGCAATGTCAGTTGTAAAGGCAATTGAGATTGTATTAGCGTTGGGATTTCTGTATTATAGTGCCAGATGGATGAAGTGTAACGTGTGCTATTCGCTTCTGTTTGCCCTGACGGTTATGGTAGGTTATCAGTCGGCAGTGTGGTGGAAACTGGGACCACAGGAATCCTATGATATTATGATGTTTGCGGTTGGCTTCTATTGTCTGCTTCGGTGGCTGCGGAGCGAACAGCGAAAGTGGGCAGTCTTTTCGGTGCTGGCATTTTTCCTGATGTCGATTTATAAAGAACCTTTTATTCTGTTGCTGCCATTTGTGATGCTTTATGTAGTCTATGAGCAGATGAAGGGGAAAAAGGTGACTCTTGTCAATTTGTGGAGTGCGGTAAAGACAAAATTCTGGTATCTGTTTGCCATTGTGCTGATTTTGGCAGCAGAGTTATTTTTAATCGTGTTCGTCATTGGTACAAATAATTATTCCTATGTAGGTCTGGATGAGGCTGTGACGTTGGAACAGTATAAGCAGGCATGGAGTCTGGCATTTGCGACGGATTTGAAGTGGTATGTGCGATTTGGTACGGTGCTTTGTCTGATTATGCTGACTTATTGGGAGCAGTTAAAGAAACTTGGTTGGGAAATCCTGCTGACTTTATCCATTTTACTGCCTCAGGTGGTATCTTACAGCAAAACAGCTATGACGGAACGGTATATTCTTCCGGCAGTTCTGGGAGTTGCTTTTTTCTTTGTTGTTGTTGGCTGCAACTGGAAAGCATTAAGTGGAAAAAGGCGGATTGTTTATATGTTGTGCCTGCTTCTGATGTTAGCAGCACATGGAAGGGTTATGCTCCGGGAAGCAGATTATTTTGCATACCGGGGGAACAGCGTGCAGACCATGCTTGATACGACTTTGAAATACACGCAGGAAAATGAAGGAGTACGTGTATTATCCTGTTTTGGACCTAATATTGAGGGCAACCGGACCATGTACTACTGGCTGCGGATTCATGGTTATGATGAAGTATTTTACTGGGATGAGGACAGGGCACTGATATCCAGATGGTTTGGAGAGAGGGAAGATGAAGAAGACGTTCTGGATAATATGGATGTAGTCGTGATGTATAATAAAGAAGACCGTCATTGGTGCTATGAGCCAAGTCTGGATTTGTCTGATTTTACAGAACAGAAGTGCGGTACGATTACCATGTATTTCAGAAATAAGTAGCAGAAAAGAGAAAAAAGAAAAGGGCGGGGATTTCGCGGTGTCATCCTGTGTAATGGCGTAGTGATATCCCTGGCCCGTTGTATGTGCAATAAAAAGATATATGACATAAGTGTCAATTACAATTGTGATATCAATGTATCAGTTCAATCATACCCATTGCAGCGTTTGTCAGAAAGACAACTTCGCGGTTATCCAGTGCGGGTGCTGGGGTAGGAGTATCAATGGCAAGAAAGCCGCCTGCAGTTAATTCCTGGTAGGCCTGCTCAAAATTTTCAGTTTCGTAGCAGATATGATAAGGACTATTTTTGTATTTTTTCATAAGTCCGGCAGCCACCGAAGTGTCGGAAACAGGAGAAACCAGTTCAATGGTGTAGCCATTCTTTTCCAGAAAACAGATATTCACTTCACGAATGGCATCGTAGATAGTTTCCTGCGTAATCTGGTACCCCAGATTTTCGAAGGAGTGAATTGCGGCATCGATTTTTTTGACTAGATAACCAATGTGATGTACTTTTAAATTGCTCATAAAAACCTCGATTCTTGCTAAATATGGTAAGATTGTGTATAGTATGAAAAGAACAAAGACTTTTTCGTGAAGAAGTCCTAAGTTTCATACCAGAAAAGAAAATGTAATTGTGTATAAAAGTTGTTTCACAAAGAAACACCAATTATTATATAAGATAGGATGTGGTTTGGCAAATGAAAAAGATAAAAGAGTTATATGCGAAAAACAAAGATTTTATTATGGAAGTCATTCATTTTGGCATGGTTGGCGTAATCAATACTTTGATGGGATGGGTTATTATGGCGGTGCTGTATAATCTGATTCACATGAATTATTGGTTATCCAGTGGTATTTCCTATTTTATAGGAAGCGTTTTTTCTTACCATGCAAACGGTAAGCTGACTTTTAAAGTAGAGAATAAAGATAAAGCTCTGCCATGGCGTTTTGCCATCAATATCATTGTTTGCTATCTGATAGCCTTTAGTGTGGCACAGCCTCTTGTTGAAAAGGTGCTGGCAACCCAGCCGCCAGTGATAGTGGATAATGTGGCAATGGTTCTTGGCATGTGCATTTTCATTGTGATGAATTTCTTTGGACAGAAGCTGTTTGTATTCCGTACAACGAAGAAAGCCGGAAAAAAGTAAGATAGTTTGAAGAAAAAATGTGTGAAGAGAAATGGGGATTGTAATGTATAAAATAACACAGCAGAAATGGTTTGTGTGGCTGACGAAATATTGGTTTTTATTTCCAATCATAGGATTCCTGCTTTTTATGAGTGGAGTGTTCTTTTATTTTGGAGAAAAAAGTTATATTGCGGTACATGATAATATGGATTTGTTTCTGGCACAGTTTCAAATGCTGAAAAATACAGATTCCTTCTGGAAACATGGGGTGGATGTGCCCTTTTTAGGAGGAATCAGCCGGGATAATCTTCCTTCAGAATTGTCCCTTTATTCTGTGCTTTATATGATATTTCCGACTTATACAGCCTATGTGATTGGTCTTTTGTTAAAGATTGTAATTGCCATGGTTTCTTTTCGGTTTTTAGCCAGAGAATTGTATCCAGAGAAATACCTGACCTATCGGCCGCTTATCTATATGACAGGATTTGTATATGGAACTATCCATTTCTTTCCTGCGTTTGGCTTTGCGTTTGCATCTATGCCGTTAGCGGCCTTTCTTTTGATAAAGATATATCGTCAACCAAGCAAATGGTTGTATCTGGCTTTGTTTTTGTATCCGCTGATATCTTATTTTTCTTATATGGGAATATTTATTTTAGGATATCTGGTTATAGCGGTGGTTTGGCTGTCGTTGAAAGACAAGAAGCCAGCATGGTCATTGATGCTTGCATTGCCGATATTGGCACTTGGGTATGTGATTTGTGAGTACCGGTTATTTGGGCAGATGCTGTTAAGTGATGAAGTAACGATTCGTTCCACGATTGTAAATGCCAGCCTGTCATGGGGAGAAGTGATAAAAGAAATCGTTACGGTGTGGAAAGATGGCATTTTTCATGCAGATGGTGTGCATACAAAGCTGGTTTTGCCTATTTGTATGTTGTATTTTCTGGGAAATAACTTCTTTTATCTCTGGAAAAAAGAACCTTGGAAAATCGTGCATGACCCGTTTAATTTTGTGATGCTGTTTCTGCTTTTTAATAGTATCGTTTATGGACTTTATGATTTTGAACCGCTTAGAACGTTGGTTGAAACACTGATACCGCCGCTTGAGGGATGGCAGTTTAACCGGACTATTTTTTTCAATCCTTTTCTGTGGTACAGTGCCCTGTTTTTGATTCTGAAAAGATGGTATGATGCTGGAGTCTGGCAAATGTGGACAGCAAATGTGATGATTTGTCTTGCAGCACTGGTTGTTATTGTGACTCCGACAAGGTACAATGACTTATATTATACCTGTTATTACCGGGCATATGAATATTTTCATGGAGAAGAGGTAGATAATCTTGACTATGAACAGTTCTATGCGGTAGAGTTATTTGAGAAGATAAAAGAAGAGATTGCTTATCAGGGGGAATGGGCAGCGGCTTACGGACTGCATCCTGCGATTCTGGAATATAATGGAATTGCTACCTTGGATGGGTATCTTGGCTTTTATTCACAGCAATATAAAGATGATTTCAGAAAGGTGATTGCTCCGGCACTGGAACGGGTAGAAGAAACCAGAATCTATTATGATGACTGGGGAGCGAGAGCTTATTTGTATTCTGGTACGGACCTTAGTATTGTGAATGCAACCAAAACCGTTTATGCAACGGATGATGAGATTTACATTGATGCACAGGCATGGAAAGAACTTGGAGGAAAATATATCTTTTCACGTATCAAACTTTCTAATGCGGATGAGAAAAACCTGAATCTGGTCGGGGATTATACCTCAGAAGATGAAAGTTATACCATTTATGTGTATCGGACGAAGGAATAGAAAAGAAAAGAGGAAAAGTTTTATGCCAATTAAAGTACACAATTTTGCCGGCGTGCTTGGATGGAATGCCAGAAAGTATCTGCCGAGGCTATCGAGTGAAAGCTATTTGAAACTGCAGTTTTTATCCAGAAGAAAACAGCAACAGGGATATATC
>CAYVUF010000081.1:0-8525 GCA_964454605.1 uncultured Bacteroides sp. | reverse complement strand
GAAACCATTTACTGCTGCAATAACAGGAATTGGGAATGTTTCTAATTTACGGAATACATCATTTCCTTTTTTACCGAAAGCTTCGCCTTCTGCTTTTGTCAATGTGCTCATTTCACCAATATCAGCACCAGCTACGAAAGATTTCTGTCCAGCACCTGTTAAAATAAGGCATCTGACATTTTCTAAATCCACTGCATCCAGAGTCTTATCAAGTTCTTCCAAAACTGTGGAATTTAACGCATTTAAAGCTTTTTCCCGGTTGATAGTAATAATTCCTACCTGACCTTTTACTTCATATAAAACAAATTCCATGATTTTATCTCCTATTATTTATCTTTTCATCTAAGAGAATGACACAATTGCCATTCTCTTACACAAAAGTGAATTAGCCTTCATATTTTTCAACGATTGTAGAGCAGCCCATACCACCGCCGATACACAATGTTGCAAGACCTTTCTTAGCATCTTTTGCTTCCATTTCATGAAGCAGTGTTACAAGGATACGACATCCTGATGCTCCAACCGGATGTCCAAGTGCAATTGCACCACCATTCGGGTTAAGCTGCTTGTCCACATCGATACCTAAGTCTTTTCCTACTGCAACAGACTGTGCTGCAAATGCTTCATTTGCTTCGATGATATCAAAGTCTTCAATCTTATAACCTGTTTTTTCCATAACTTTCTTCGTAGATGCAACAGGTCCGATACCCATAACTTCAGGTCTTACACCTGCAAGAGCACCGCCTACCCATGTAGCCATAGGTTTTACGCCAAGTTCTTTTGCTTTTTCTTCGCTCATAACAACGATAGCAGCCGCACCATCATTGATACCAGATGCGTTACCAGCTGTTACAAAACCATCTTTATTGATTGGACGAAGTTTCTGAAGTCCTTCGATAGTAGAACCAGCACGTGGACCTTCATCTACTTTGAATTCAACCATTTCTTTTTTCTTCTTAACCATAACCGGAACGATTTCGTTATCAAAAGCTCCTGATTTCTGAGCAGCTTCTGCTTTCTGCTGGCTCTTTAATGCGAACTCATCCAGTTCTTCACGTGTAAGTCCCCATTCTCTGCAAATATTGTCTGCTGTTGTAATCATATGATAATCATTGAAAGCATCCCATAATGCATCGTTTACCATGGTATCTACCAATGTACCGTTGTTCATTCTGTAACCAAAACGAGCCTGTGGTACAGCATATGGTGCCATAGACATATTTTCCATACCGCCTGCAACAACGATATCTGCATCCCCTGCGATAATCATCTGTGCAGCCATATTTACACAGTTCAAACCGGAACCGCATACTACGTTAGCTGTAACAGCTGGTACTTCGATAGGAAGTCCTGCTTTAATAGAAGCCTGACGTGCAACGTTCTGTCCAAGACCTGCCTGGATAACACATCCCATATATACGTGATCTACCTGTTCTGGAGCAACTCCTGCTCTGTTTAATGCTTCTTTAATAACGACAGCTCCCAGTTCTACTGCCGGTGTTGTGCTCAGAGAGCCACCCATTGTACCGATTGCAGTACGGCAAGCACCTGCTAAAACAACTTTTTTTGCCATATCTTCTTTCCTCCGTTTATTATAAAATGCCTTTTTCTCGGGCTTTGCAATGATTGTTATTTTTTTGTCATTGCCCACTGCATTTATTGTAACATAGGGGAATCCATTTTGCAATGGGCAACTATTTTTCTTTCATATCATAAACCCTGTGCCATTCTTTCGTTGCCTCTTCCTTCCAGACTTCACTGCGATTCCGGTACAAAAATTTTGTCAATTCATAGCAATCTATCCAGATTTCATTGTCACTGTCTTTCTGGGATTCATCAAAAATCAATTGCAATCCCCAATGCAGATGCACCACTTCAATGTTATTAACATTTTCTTCTGTACTATAACCGGTGTGTCCCATATAACCTATTACTTCGCCTGCAGTCACTATACTGCCCTCTTCCAGACTTTTATTATAGGGGAAATTCTGGCGAAGGTGCGCATAATAGTAATAACGTCTGCCATCAAAACTGCGGATACCGATACGCCATCCACCATACTGATTCCAGCCTAAGGCTTCTACCGTTCCTGATTCAATCGCGATGATTGGTGTGCCGATTTGTCCCATCATGTCATGCCCCAGATGCGGTCTGGCATAGCCATAACTTCTGGCAGAACCAAAATCGTCATAATGACTGTACTCAAATCCCTTGGCGATAGGCGAAAAAGCCTTAAGTCCGTAGAAATCATGCCACTCTTTTGTGCTGCCAGCTGTTTCTTTTTCTGCCGGCACTTCAAGCGCAAATTCTCCCACCATCCCGTCTAACACCGCACCATACGCTTCTTCATAGTAAGCATAATACTCCATATTCCGGGTCAGTCTGGCAATGGTCGTTTTCTTTGCCTGCAATTCCTCTGCTGTCTTTTGAATTTCAGATACGCTCTTTTTGTCAAATTGTCCGCCATGTTTTGCACCCACATAAGCCAACAATTCAATCCAGTCCAATTTCACATCACTGTTATAAGATGCCACATCCAGTTCATATGCCTTACTCATGGCTTCACAGGTCACATTGAACTCCACCCATTTAATAAAATTCCCGTCTGTGGACACTTCAATGGCTTCTGCATTATTCTCAGTGCTTTCTGGTAATTTTTCTCTGCTCCAGAAATAATTTCCCATGCCCCAAAAAGCCGCACAGACAACTGCAAACAGTAAATATCGTTTCTTCCTAAACACCTTTTGCTATTCACTCCATTGCCATTATACTTAACTAAAAAAATATATGAAAAAACCCTGTCAGTTATGCGACTGGACAACACTGCCGCACACCCACAGGGTTACTGAATTTATTTCTATTTTTTCTGGTAAACAAATTCCCGCTGAATCACGAAACTTACAAAGAATAAAAAAACATCCACAGATATTTTAACAACCACTTCGTATCCTCCAATCATACCATATAGTGCATTCACCAGAAAAGCACTGCATAGCATCTGGCAAACTGCCAGCAGACAATATTTCACAGCAGTTGCTGCTATATTGGCTTTGCTTTTAAACACAACTTTATAGTTAAGCAGAAAATTATAAATGGCTGAAATCACTCTTGCTAACACTGTTGCACCAACAATATAAGGTAGTTCTCCTAAAATTCCTGTTGCTGTTTGCAATATCTGACAGAAAAAATAAAATAAGAACAAATCTACCACACTGGAAGAAAGGGAAGAAAACAAAAACTTTCCAAAAATCATATAGATACGTAAAGAATCTTTTATCGGATTGAAATGGCTTGTTTTATTTTCTTCGATGTAAACGGTTTGAATCGGTATCTCTTTCAGCGGCACACTCTGATTTTTCGTTTCAATCAGCATATTAGTTTCATACTCAAAACGCTCTCCTTTTACATTCATCAGGATTTTCATGAAAGAAACCGGAATGGCACGCAGTCCCGTCTGCGTATCCGAAATCGAAAGTCCCAGAAGATATCGGAAAACTTTTCGCGTACATTTGTTCCCAAAGCTGGAACGCAATGGAACCTCTTTCGCATCAAAGTTCCTGCAGCCCAGTATCAGTGTATCTGACGTATCCCACAAAGTCTTCATACAGGAAAGAATATCTTCCGGTGTATGCTGTCCATCCGAATCAGCCGTTACACACCCAACTGCATCCGGGAATTTCATCATACAGTAGTTGAAGGCAGTCTTTAACGCCCGTCCTTTTCCAAGATTAACCGCATGAGTCAACACTTTGCATCCAGCCATCCCGGAAGCCTTCTCAAAAAAAGCGCGATATTGCTCACCGCTTCCATCATCTACTACAACAATATTTACAATACCTGCCTCCTGCAAATGTTTCAGCAGAACAAGCAGTTTTTCATCTGGTTCATAGGCCGGTATAATAACCGGTATTTCGTAATAAGAAGACATCAATCTCCCTTTCTTTTTTTCTCAACTAAAATCTATTTGTCACAAACCACCAAAGCATATGTCCCTTCGGTTATGGCACCTGCACCAACTTCATTTCCGTACCATTATCTTCAATACGATATAATTTTTCACATGCAAAATCACCATCTGTTGTGATGCCATCAAAAACCGCCCCTGCCTCAGCTTGTGTCCATTCTACATACAGGTATTCTGCATGAGAACTCCGAATTTCCTGTACCATCCAGTCCGTCTGCACATCCTCCAGATTCAGACTTTTATAGACCACCGAAACAGGTGAAGCTTCCATATTGGTATAACTGTTTCTGACCCAGCGCGGTGCATCATCCCGTTCCACATAACACACTCTGGTACTTTGTGTTGTTCCAAGTACTTTTATGTTGTCCAGAAAAAGTAACGCATCTTCCTCCAGCATCTCTGTCCGTTCTGTCAGGTTATCAGAAACTTCTGCCCGGTATCCAACAAGTCCATGATACCCAGTTTGATAGCCTGCTGTCAATGCCACAAAAAAAATAAAGCACAAAGCAGTTCCGTATTTTTGGATAAAAGTCGGTATATTTTCTCTCAAAAACAGGCTTTCTCCATAAGTCATCCAGATATTGGCAAGGAAAATCAGTGTGCCAATCGTAAAAGGCGCTCCATATCTTTCGATTGAGGAAATCATTCCCGATGCTTCCAGATACTGGGTTTCTGTTGCAAAAATAGTAATATGTGCCAGAAAGATAATGCTGTAAAAGAGAGCACCGCTTATCACACTATATCCCAAAACCAGTTTTCCCAGTTTTTTCGGCATAATATTCTTCCAGTAGAAAAAAAACACCAGAATACAGATGCAAAGATAAAAAGCAAAGGGTGTCAAATCCACCGCAACGGTTTTCTCTTTATGAAGCGGTGATGTAAAAAACGCTTCTATAAAGGCTTTGGCAAAGTCACTCGTATAGCCGGAAATTCCATATTCATCTGTTGTCATATATTTAACAGCTGTAGTTGTTGTTTTCGTTACCCTCCGCATAAGCAGGCAGAAAAACATCCAGCTTCCGCCGGTCAGAAGTGGTGCTGCCAAAACCCCGATTATCTTTTTCCATGCAGAAGTTCTGGCTGTTCTTTCCGCTGTATTCTTCCCCATCTTGTCCTGCTGCCGCTGATACATCACGAAAAATACCAGTCCAAATGCTGCCCAGATAAACCCA
Source organism: uncultured Bacteroides sp. (assembly GCA_964454605.1). Lineage (GTDB taxonomy): Bacteria > Bacillota > Clostridia > Lachnospirales > Lachnospiraceae > UBA3282. The sequence continues at coordinate 3,389 of CAYVUF010000081.1, read as the reverse complement.
ACAGATTTTATCAAAACCAAAACTCCAAGATACAGAGCGAGTCTGATGTAGTAGGCATATTTCCTGCTGGTCTGATGCTGTGTTACTGCAAATAAAAATCCTCCATATATGCATGCCATCGTTAAATCTGCACAGAAGCCATCATAGCCATATACTTCCCCAATGCTGGGCAAAAACCAAAGCGCTGCTGCCATAGCAAACATCACTGGAACATTTTTTCCTTTCAGCTTGCGAAGCACTGGCAGCATAAAAGACAGATTCATCACATAATAGCCTGTAAAAGCAAGTCCTTCTGTAAACTTATCTGGATTCAGATGCAGAAACCACCATTTAAACAATTGGGCTCCCGGCGGATAATCCCCAAACTCTGGTGCTACGTTCCCATATTTTCCAGCAAATCCATCCAGATAAAAAAGGGATTTCACATCCGTTGCCCAGAAATTCACATCATCCCACCATGTAACTACTTTTGCTGAGGTACAAATACCTACTGCAAAGAGCAGAAAAAGGGCTGTCAGAAAAGAAGGCTGGCGCATTTTTTCCAGACAGTTTTTACCAAATATACTTCTCTTTTCCTTTGCTCTGGTGCAAAAAACAATCCCAAAAACAACCAGACACACTACACTGATTCCATCTATCCAGGAAAGATGATGCAGGATTGCCAGAACATAAAGAATCATTACAAGTCCGCAAACCACAACTGGTATGATTTCAACCAGACTCTCTTCCCAGAAATACGCCAGTAAAAATATGCAGACCAAGACTGCCATTCCATTGATAATCGCCATAATAACCTCACACAACTTCACCCTGTCAGGTTAATGACAGGGTGAGCATTTATTTCACGATTCTATTATAGTAGATATCCGCTTTTTATTCAATTCTAATATTCCGGTTCAATTAAACCGTAAGTATTTCCCTTTCTCTTATAAACCACATTTACCTGGTCGGTTTCTGCGTTGCAGAATACAAAGAAATTATGTCCCAACAGTTCCATCTGTACACAAGCATCTTCTGGATACATTGGCTTGATGTCAAATTTCTTGGTACGAAGAATCTGCACTTCCTCGTCATCCATATAATCTCTTTCCAGATATTCCTGCTTGAAGAAGCCAGATGACTGCTTCTTATCTGTCAGCTTGGTTTTATACTTCTTAAGCTGTCTTTCAATGATTTCTTCCACTAAATCAATCGAAACATACATATCACTGCTGACTTGTTCAGAACGGATGATATTTCCCTTCATTGGAATAGTAACTTCTATTTTCTGTCTGTCCTTCTCAACACTTAAGGTAACATGTACTTCCGTTTCTTCTGTAAAATACTTTTCCAGCTTACCTATCTTATCCTGTACCGCTGTTTTCAACCCCTCTGTTACGTCAATATTTTTCCCAATAATTATAAATTTCATAGCACTCATCCCTTCCATTGGATTATTGTATAAACATTATAACATATTCGTATAGCATTTTGCAACAATTTAAGCATTTTGTTTCATCTTTATGACATTTTTAAAGTCAATAGATTTTAACTCATTTTTTCCTAAATTTTACTTTTTTATTACAACTTCACAAAACGAGTGTTCTTTAAGTTACCATAAAATCCTATTTTTTTCCTCAAAAAAATTTGTGGATAATGTGTATAACTCGGTGTATAAATCTTTTTCGCCCTAAAATATGGCTTTTCTAATGTGGATAACTTAAAGCTCCTAATTTGCAATTTTGGTTGTTCCGGTATTTTCTTTTGTATATCTTGCACAAGATTTCTTTTGTCAAGGAAATAAATCAAAAAAATAAAGTCTGAAAACAAACGACTTTTTGCCACAAAAAAAGCAACCCTGATTCGGATTGCTTTCTTCCTATGCTTTAGAAAATTCTTCTAATGGAAAGAATAGAACGATAATTTGCATTGGAAACGATAATACCAGTTCTGGAAGTAGAAGCATGAACAATCTGCCCATTTCCAATATACAATGCTACATGACCCGAATAACAGATGATATCACCCGGCTGTGCATTTTCCAGACCGTTTACCGTTGCTCCAACACTTCTGTCTGCTGCAGAAGAATGTGGCAGGCTGACACCGAAGTTCTTATAAACACTCATTACAAAACCAGAGCAGTCTGCACCATTGGTTAAACTGGTTCCGCCATATACATAAGGATTACCCACAAACTGAAGTGCAAAATCTGCAACTGCCTGACCGGAAGCACTTCCACTTGGTGGTGCATATGTTTTTCCTTCTGAAGAACTGTCCGAAGAGGATTCCGCTTTCGCAGCTTCTGCTGCCGCTTTTCTGGCTGCTTCTTTTGCTGCTTTTCTTTCCGCTTCTTCCTTGGCAAGTCTTGCCTTCTCTTCTTCAATCGATTCTGCTTTTACAAATTCTGTGGACAAAGTGACATATTCGTTAGATACATAACCATAACCTTCTTCAATATCAACCTTCACCCATCCATCTAATTCTTCCGTAACAATCAATTCATCTTCAATCGGTACCAGTCCCAGAACCGTTGCATCCATATTTGGCTCTTCCCGGACCTTCAGCGTTGTTGTGGTGACTGTCGCAATACGTGTTCCTACTTCCTTGGCCAGTTCCACTGCATTTTCTCCAGTTACGCAATATTCTCCTTTCACGTAACCTTCTACAGAACCAGAGCTGATTTTATACCAGCCATCCGCTTCTTCGATAAAAGTACCAACCGACTTGTCATAGAGTTTACCTACAATATTTCCTTCCTCGCTCGGCAAATCCCTAACATTTACATAGTCATTCACTTTTGCGATAACAAGACTTTTGAAACCTTCCTCTTCCTCACTCAGACCGGAGGTATTGGATGCTTTCTTTAAGTCCTCTGTATAACCCTTACTTACTACTATGGTTTCCTCAATTTTTTTATCTGATATGGTGGAAGTAGCATCTGCCAGCATACCACCTATCGGTATCTCTCCAGCTCCGTTCAGCGCAATATCTACATTAGAAGCTGTCAGATTACTGCTTTCTTCTCTTTCCACCTCTTCCTTTATCTCAGAAAGAGATGTGTTCTTTCCACTTGTTAGGGAATAATCAATTCCTGCTGTTGGCAGCACAGAACTAATATTTCCTGCTGCATAAACCGGCAATTCCACACCGGAAAAAGTGATAGCGGCTGCGATTGCACAAGCTGCGACTCTCACGTTTTTTCTCTTCATAAAAACCTCCGTTGGGTTATTTGTACCTCATTTGTTACAAATTTGTTACATTTCATGAAATAATATAACATTCGAAATCGCCTTTGTCAACCACTGCATCTATTGGGGAAATGCCGCTAATATCCCATTTCTTGTGTTTTTCCAAAATGTTACATTTCCGTTATAGGGAATTGATATATTTTTCTGCACTCACTACTGCAT
>CAYVUF010000080.1:0-8548 GCA_964454605.1 uncultured Bacteroides sp. | reverse complement strand
GATTAACCAGAAAACAACAGCGGTTCGTTTGATTCCGGTTATTGGAAAAGGCGTTGGCGAAACCGTAGAATTTGGTGGATTACTTGGTTATGCACCGATTATGCCGGTAAATCAGTTCTCCTGTGATGCTTTTGTCAATCGTGGCGGAAGAATCCCGGCACCAATTCACAGCTTTAAGAACTAATTGGAAGACTTTACATAACAATATAATAAGAAAACAGAGGCGGTCAGAAAATGTCAGAAGCAAAGAGGGAAAATAAAACACGTAAGATGACAGAAGGGAATCCATTGACAACGGTACTTTTTTTTGCCGTACCAATGATTTTTTCCAATTTGTTTCAACAGCTTTATAATGTGATTGATACGATTATCGTAGGAAAACAGCTTGGAACAGATGCACTGGCAGCAGTTGGCAGTGCAAGCAGTATTACAGCAGTTTTCGTGCAATTGGCAACCGGACTGGCATTAGGAGGTTCGATTGTTATTGCACAGTTTTTCGGTGCCGGTAGAAATGAAAAAATCTGGCAGTGTACTACAACTTCCACGATTTTTTCTGCGGCAGTTGCACTGGTCTCAACTATTTTAATCTGGATATTTGCGGAACCGCTTCTTTTGTTGGTGAACACACCGGAAGAAATTGTTTCAATGGGAGTCAGTTATCTGCGTTTGTATTTTCTTGGGTGTGTTCCGATTTTTGCTTACAATGCGCTGAACGGAGTGTATGTGGCACTGGGAGATTCCAGAACACCCCTTCGTTTTCTGATTATCTCATCTGTTATCAATGTTGTGTTAGATTTGTTTTTTATCGTGGTATTGCATAAAGGAGTAGGCGGTGCGGCATTTGCAACCGCTGTTTCACAACTGGTAGCTGCGGTTATGGCATTGCATGATATTCCGAAACTGTTATCAGAATTTCAGAGAGAACCCTCTATGTCGTTCTTTGATAGAAAACTGCTGGCAATGATGCTGCGGTTTGCACTTCCGTCTGCTTTGCAGCAGTCCATTGTTTCAGTGGGCTCTGTGGTGGTGCAGGCAACCATTAACAGCTTTGGTCCAGTTGTTATTGCCGGAAGTACAGCAGCCGCAAAGGTGGTTAATCTGGCAACTGCCATTCCAATCAATTACAGCAATGCGTTATCTAATTATGTGGGACAGAATATTGGTGCCGATAAACAGGAACGTATCTGGCCGGGACTGCGGGCTTCTATCATAAGCTGCGGTGCGATGACTCTGGTTATGACCTTTTTCTTTGAATTGTTTCCAGAAAGCATTATTCGTCTTTTTGTACAAGAGGAAGAGCGTGCTATGGAACAGGTTATTGGCATAGGAGCAGATTATATACGTGTGGTAGGGGCATTTTTAATTGTCTTTGCTGTTTTTATGCTGGTGAAATCTGTGTTTAAAGGCAGTGGGGATATGGGATGGTTTATCATGGTGACATTGTTAAGTTTTTTTATTCGACTGGTGTTAACCGTAGGATTTGCCAAGGTATTTGGTGTAGGAATTATCTGGTGGGCATTCTGTGCAGGATGGACCATTGCCCTGTTTTTTTCCATTGGAAGATATATACAGGGAGGCTGGCGGAAGAAGAGTATTGTAAAAAAAGATTCATGAGAGAGTTCATGAATCTTTTGACTGTACATGGTTTTTAATTGCTTCAAAACTTTCACTGCTGATAACGTGCTCCATTTTACAGGCATCTTCTACGGCCGTTTTCTCATCCACGCCCAATGTAACTAACCAGTGGGAGAGCAGCAGATGTCTTTCATACATGGTTTCTGCAATGGTTCTGCCGGATTCGGTTAAAGTGATAAAACCGTTTTCGTCTACCTTGATATATCCGTTTTCACGCAGATTTTTCATGGCAACACTGACACTTGGTTTTTTAAATTCTAATTCATGCGCAATGTCAATGGAACGGACATTACCTTTTTTCTGTCCTAACATCAGAATGGTTTCTAAATAATTTTCTGCAGATTCCTGTATTTTCAAGATAACTTACCTCCAATAGTCTGAGTAGAATCACGACTCCTAAAAATGTCCCAAAAACCTAACTCTATTAGTCAGTCTAACATAAAAGGGTATTCTTTGCAAATAGTGTTGACAAGCAGAAAGAGTTAGCATAAACTAACAAATGATAATAATTATCAAAAAGGAAGTGCATTTATGACATTAGATAAAGTGGAAGTGGGACAGGAAGCAAGAATTACAAAAGTGGGAGGAGAAGGAGAACTTCGCTGCCGCTTGTTAGACATGGGACTGATTCCGAAAACCAAGGTAAAAGTACAGAAAATGGCACCTATGGGTGACCCCATTGAAATACACCTTCGTGGCTACGAACTGACGATTCGTAAAGAGGATGCGCAGAAGATTGAAGTAGAGGAAATTTCATAGGACAGAAGAATGGAAGTTAAGACAGGAAAATGAAATTTCTGAGATTACGGAGGAGATAGAAACCATGATATTTGCATTAGTAGGAAATCAAAACTGCGGTAAGACAACGTTATTTAACCAACTGACTGGTTCCAACCAGCATGTGGGAAATTTTCCGGGAGTTACCGTAGACCAGAAGGTAGGAGAGATTCGTGGTGAGAAGGGAGATGCTGTGGTTGATTTGCCGGGTATTTATTCCATCAGACCATATAGTAAAGAGGAAATTGTAACCAGAAATTTTATTCTGAATGAAAACCCAGATGGAATTATCAATATCGTGGATGCAACCAATATTGAGCGTAACCTTTATCTGACCTTACAGTTATTGGAAATGCATATCCCCATGGTACTTGCGCTGAATATGATGGATGAGGTGTGGGGCAACGGTGGAACCATTGATATTGCAAGGATGGAAGAACAACTGGGGATTCCGGTAGTGGCTATCAGTGCGGTGAAAAATGAAGGGGTGGAGGATTTAATCCATGCCATTCAGGGAGTTGCCGGGAAGAAAATCTATCCGAAGGTAACCGATTTCTGTGGAAAAGGTCCGGTACATAGGTGTATTCATGCAGTCAGTCATCAGTTGGAAGACCATGCGGAGGCAATCGGTGTGTCCCCTCGTTTTGCTGCAACCAAAATGGTTGAGGGAGATAAAGACATTGCGGAACGGTTGAAATTATCCCAGAACGAAACAGAGTTGATTGAACACAGCATAGTAGAGATGGAAAAAGACAGTGAAATGGACCGGAATGCGGCACTTGCGGATATGCGGTATACCTTTATTGAAAAGGTGTGCGATAATGCGGTTATCAAATGCAAAGAAAGCAAAGAACATATCCGGAGTGTGAAGATAGATAAGATTCTGACGGGAAAATATTTTGCGATTCCGGCATTTTTGGTCATCATGCTATTGATTTTTTGGCTGACCTTTGGTGTCATAGGAACCTTTCTAAGTGATTTGCTGAGTATGGGGATTGATGCTGTTTCTGTATGGGTTGAGGAAGCATTGGTAAATTATGGTATCAATCCGGTTGTGAAAAGTCTTGTGATTGATGGTATTTTTGCCGGAGTAGGAAGCGTATTAAGTTTCCTGCCAATTATTGTGGTACTGTTTTTCTTCTTATCCATTCTGGAAGACTCTGGCTATATGGCAAGAATTGCATTCGTAATGGACAGACCGCTTCGGAAAATCGGATTATCTGGTAAAAGTTTTGTTTCCATGTTAATCGGATTTGGCTGCAGTGTACCAGCAGTTATGTCCAGCAGAACCCTTTCTTCCGATCGGGATAAAAAGATGACGATTTTGTTAATTCCATTTATCAGTTGTTCTGCAAAAATACCAATTTATGCCTTGTTTACAGCAGCCTTTTTTCAGAAATATCAGGCACTTGTGATGATGGGGTTATATGTGTTTGGCATTCTTGTGGGACTGGCAGTGGCGCTTGTGCTGAATCATTTTGTATTTCGCGGCAATCCGATGCCATTCGTTATGGAACTGCCTAATTATCGTTTTCCATCTGCCAAAAGTGTTTTGCTTCTGATGTGGGATAAAGCCAAAGACTTTTTGCAGAGAGCGTTTACCATTATCTTTTTAGGAACCATGATTATCTGGTTTTTGCAGACCTTTGACAGCCGGCTGAATGTTGTGGCAGACAGCAAAGATAGTCTGCTTGCCTTGATTGGAAAATGGATTGCACCAATTTTTGCACCGTTGGGATTTAATGACTGGAGAGTGGCAACTTCTCTTATCAGCGGCTTTACAGCCAAAGAGGCAGTGGTAAGTACCTTAAGTGTTCTGACAGGAACTTCCATGAGCAATTTAAGTGAATCTCTGGGTAGTATGTTTACACCGGTATCAGCTATTAGTTTTCTGGTGTTTACCTTGCTTTATACACCTTGTGTTGCAGCGGTAGCGACGATTAAGAGAGAGATGGGTACCATCTGGCATGCAGTGGTAGTAGTTCTGATGCAGTGTGCAGTAGCCTGGTTGGTGTCCTGCCTGGTATATCAATTGCTTTGCCTTTTATAACAAGTATATAGGAACCTTACGATACAGATATCATAAAATGTTTTTAAGGAAAGATTTTTTCTTGCATTTTTGTGATATCTGTATTATTATGCTCTTAGAAGGAAAACGTTTTCCGAAAGGGAGGTTACAATTATGGATTTTAATGCAGTATATCACAGAGCAAATGATAATTATTGCTATCCGTTAGATGAAGACAGATTGATTATTAACATTAAAACGGGGTATGATGTAAAATATGTCAATATTATTCAAGGAGACCCATTCCAGGCAGGTATACTTGGCGGTGGTGAAAAATGGACGGGAGATGCGATAAATATTCCGTTTAAGAAGAGATTAAAGAATCAGTTGTGGTGGACCACAACGATTGAACCACCTTATAAGCGATTAAAATATTATTTTGAATTACAGACAGAGAATGAAAGATGGTTCTATTTTGAAGATGGATTTGTTTCAGAAGAACAGATGCAGTTAGAAGGGCGAAGCAGACAGTGTTTTGTTTTCCCATGGATGAACCCGGCAGACATTCCGGTGACACCATCCTGGGTGAATGAAACAATCTGGTATCAGATTTTCCCGGAAAGATTCTGCAATGGGGATGCTTCCCTGAATCCAGACGGAACTTTGCCATGGAGAAATAGAGGCAGGGTTACGAATGAAGAATTTTTCGGTGGTGACTTGCCGGGGATTATCAGCAAACTGGATTATTTGAAGAATTTAGGCGTGTCGGGTTTGTATCTGACTCCGATTAACGAGTCCCCTACATCCCATAAATATGATACTACGGATTATCAGAAGATAGATGCACATTTCGGAACCGAAGAAATTATGCAGAATCTGGTGCAGGAGGCACATGCCAGAGGAATCCGCGTTATGCTGGATGGGGTATTTAATCATACCGGAGAAGGTTTTGCGCCTTGGCAGGAAGTGAAAGCAAAAGGACCGGAGTCAGAATATTATGACTTGTTTATGATAAAGGAATGGCCATTCCGCCAGGATGGAAATTGTTCCAGAGAGAAGCAGTATTATACTTTTGCGTTCTATGATGGAATGCCCAAATTGAATACCAACAACCCGAAAGTTCGGGATTATCTGATTGGTGTATGCGAGGACTGGGTGAAAAAATATGATGTGGATGGCATTCGTCTGGATGTGGCAAATGAGATTTCCCATGTTTTCTGTAAAGAGCTGCGTATGCGGCTGAAAGCAATGAAACCAGATATTTATATTCTGGGAGAAATCTGGCATGATGCTATGCCTTGGCTGCGGGGGGATGAATTTGATGCGGTTATGAATTATCCGTTGGGGGAAAGCATTAAGGATTTCTGGATTGATAAAAGTCTGACGAATGAAGACTTTGAATATACCATCAATCGATGCTATACTGGATATATGCAGCAGACCAATGATGTATTATTCAATCTGTTGGATTCCCATGATACGAAAAGACTGCGTTCCGATGTAAGAAATCTGGATGAATATTTCCAACAGTTGGCAGTTTTGTTTACGATGCCGGGAAGTCCCTGCATCTACTACGGAACAGAGATTGCAATGGAAGGGGGACACGACCCTGATTGCAGACGTTGTATGCCATGGGAAGAAATTGAGGCAGGCGTGTATGCAGAGCGGATGGAGATTATCAGAACCCTGCTTTGTCTTAGAAGAGAAGAACCATTATTGAGAAACCGGAATTTCCATTTTCCGAACAAGATAAACAGACCCCGTGTGATTGAGTTTAATAAAATCGGATGGGTAGATAATTATGTGGAAGTGTTTATCAATTGTGAGGAAGAAGATATTGAAATTGAAAGAGAAGGAGAAATTCTTTTTTCCAGACATTATATTGACAGTACACTGCTTCGTAATGGTATACTTATCCGGAAAATATGTAACCATTAAATGGGGAATATCAATTTAGCAATGTAAGTTAGCAGAAGGAGTGAGTGATGTATGACTAGTGTTATGATGGGAATACTGATTCCTTTTCTGGGAACTGCGGCAGGAGCTTCCTGTGTGCTGTTTATGAAAAACAGCATGAATGCTCTGTTGGAGAAAGTACTGCTTGGCTTTGCATCGGGCGTTATGATAGCAGCTTCTGTCTGGTCCCTTTTGATTCCAGCGATTGAAATGTCAGAAAGCTACGGAAAGTTCGCTTTTGTTCCAGCAGCAGTAGGATTTCTGATAGGTATTTTATTCTTGTACGGACTGGATAAACTGATACCGCATCTGCATCTTGGAGGAGAGAAGCCAGAGGGGATGAAAAGCGGACTTGGGAAGACCGCCATGCTGGCTCTTGCAGTAACACTTCATAATATTCCAGAAGGAATGGCAGTAGGGGTAGTTTTTGCAGGACTTTTATCTGACAATCAGGAAATTACCATAGCAGGTGCGTTTGCATTAGCCATTGGTATTGCCATCCAGAATTTCCCGGAAGGGGCAATTATTTCCATGTCCATGAAGAGCAGCGGAGCAGGAAAGAAAAAGGCTTTTCTCTATGGAATTTTATCCGGCATTGTAGAACCGATTGGTGCTTTTTTAACGATTCTGGTTACAGGAGCTATTGAGAAAGCACTGCCTTTTTTACTGGCATTTGCTGCAGGTGCCATGATGTTTGTAGTCGTAGAGGAATTAATTCCGGAGGCTTCCAGAGAAGGTGATTCAGATGGAGCAACATTGGGATTCGCCGCAGGTTTTTTAATTATGATGATATTGGATGTGGCTTTGGGATAACCGGAAAGGGGTACGAAAAGATGAATCAGTTTTGTTTGCCATATTGTTTGATTATTGAAGAAGGAATTTACGAACATCTGGATGAGGTGCTTGTAGAGTGTATTCCAGATATTGCAATGCGTAAGGTGATGATTGTAACAGAGCCTGCATTGCAGAGTATTATGGGAAAATATTTAGAGGAAATGGCAAAGGATTTGCCAAAGAGTGAATTGTTTCTGGTGGAAGAAAATTCTTTCGACCAGGCAATGGAACTTGCCAAAGTGATTTGTGCACAGGGATTTCAGGCAATTATCGGATTTGGCGGAGGTAAGGTGCTGGATGTGGCAAAGTATGCCGGATTTGTGGGAAAAGTACCATACATCTGTCTGCCAACTACCTTAAGCAATGACAGTCTGGCTTCTCCCGTAGCAGTTCTGGATATTGACAAGGATACGCGCAAAACGTTAGGCTGTAAGATACCAACTGGAATTGCAGTGGACGTGAATGTGATTATGAATGCACCAATCAATCAGTTGAAATCCGGTATTGGTGATACCATAAGCAAATACACTGCTTTGTATGACTGGAAACTGGATGCAGCCCACCATAACAGACGAGTAGATGATTTTGCCTATATGCTTTCTGATATGGCACTGACTTCGATTTTTTATAATGATGAGAAATCCTTAAAAAGCAAGGAATTTATTAAAATATTAACACAGGCACTGGTAATGGGAGGCCTGGCAATGGAAATTGCAGGAAATTCCAGACCAAGCAGTGGCTCCGAACATTTATTTGCACATTCTTTGGAGGAAAACTATCCGGAAATTTCGATTCAGCATGGAATGGCAGTTGCTTTGGGCAGTGTGGTAAGCTGTATTCTGCAGGGAAGAAATGTGATTCGTCTGCGGGAAACCTTAGAAGCCTATGAAATCAGTGTAAATCCTATGAACTGGGGAATTACCAGAGAGATTTTTGTGGATGCCTGGCAGAAGGCTTCGGCTACCAGAAAAGAACGCTATACGATATTGAATGAAGCATCTTTGGAGAGCAGTGTGTTAGAAAGAATTTATGAACAGCTTATTTAAATTTTATCCGTTAGCAGGAAATACAAGGCATCCTCAGACGTAGAACGTTTGGGGATGTTTCTGTATCAGAGGGAAGGAGTTATTAGGACATGAGATTACTGCATTTGGCAGACCTTCATCTGGGAAAAAGAGTCTATGAATTTTCTATGATAGAAGAGCAGAAATACATTTTGCAGCAGGTACTGGATATTCTGGACAAAGAGCAGATAGAGGGACTGATTCTTGCCGGTGATATTTATGATAAAACGGTTCCGTCGGCAGAGGCAGTGCTGTTATTTGATGATTTTTTAGC
>CAYVUF010000079.1:0-8657 GCA_964454605.1 uncultured Bacteroides sp. | reverse complement strand
TACCCTTCCTGTGCGGCAATCCGGCAGAGTGAGTTTGTTATGGATATTTCCTGTCAGGTAGAAAGCCAGTGTAAGGAAGCAGGAATTAGTCTGTTTATGGATGAAAGACATCATTATGATTTCTTTTTAAATGAAAAAGGAGAGGCAGTACTGCGTTATACGATTGGCTGTATCAGCAAGGAAATGGCAGTGGTGCCTGCAAATGGGAATCAGGGAAAAGCAGACAAAGTGAAGCTGCGGATAGAAGCGGATGCGCTGCAGTACCATTTCTTCCTTGATGACCGCAAAGAAGAGCTTGGCTGTGCAGATACCAGATATCTGTCTTCGGAAGTTGCACTGGGCTTTACTGGTGTTATGATTTGTCTGTATGCAGTGGATGCCGGGGAAAAAACTGCGGTATTTCGTAATCTGGAACTGATTCATACCGAATCGAGTGAAAAATAAGATTGATACAATTTAGAGAAATGGGAGTTTTGGGAGAAAAATGAAAAAGACATTACATTATAATCATACGATTTATGCTTGTTATATTGGGTATATTGTGCAGGCAATTGTGAATAATTTTGTACCTTTACTCTTTCTGACTTTTCAGAGTACCTTTGACATTTCATTGGATAAAATTGCCTATCTGATTACCATAAACTTTGCAATTCAGCTAATCGTTGATTTTGTGTCGGCAAAATATGTAGATAGAATTGGTTATAAAAGAGCAGCTATCATTGCACACATTTTTGCAGCAATCGGTCTTGCCGGACTGGGAGTCTTTCCGTATGTGCTGCCGGATGCCTATGCAGGTATTTTACTGGCAATTGCTTTCTATGCTGTGGGCGGTGGTTTGTTAGAGGTGATTGTTAGTCCGATTGTAGAAGCTTGTCCCACAGATAATAAAGAATCCGTTATGAGTCTGCTGCATTCCTTCTATTGTTGGGGGCATATGGGCGTGGTGATACTTTCCACCATTTTCTTTGCAGTGGCAGGAATTGAAAACTGGAGAATCCTTGCTTTTGTATGGGCAGCAGTACCGCTTCTGAATGTATTTTTCTTTGCCAGAGTGCCAATCAATGCGTTGGTAGAAGAGGGCGAGGGAATGTCGATTTCAGAACTTGTGAAAAATAAAATGTTCTGGCTGCTTTTTGTATTAATGATTTGCGGCGGTGCATCAGAGCAGGCGATGAGTCAGTGGGCATCCGCTTTTGCAGAATCTGCGCTGGGCATCAGCAAGACCATGGGAGATTTGGCTGGTCCTTGTATGTTTGCTCTGTTTATGGGAAGTGCACGTGCTATTTATGGAAAATACGGTGAGAAGATTCCGTTGGAGAAGTTTATGAAAATATGTTGTCTGCTTTGTGTTGCGGGCTATTTATTGGCGGCTTTATCAGCGACTCCGTTTTTGGCGCTTGCAGGCTGTGCATTGTGCGGCTTGTCGGTAGGTATTATGTGGCCGGGAACTTTTAGTCTGGCAACCAAAACCATAAAACGTGGTGGTACGGCAATGTTTGCTTTTCTGGCATTGGCAGGAGATGTAGGCTGTGGAGGCGGTCCTACTTTCGTAGGTGTTGTTTCAGAAGCCTTTGGTGAAAATCTGAAAATGGGACTTATTTTTTCGTTAGTATTCCCAAGTATCTTTTTATTGGGTTTATTATATTTACGGTCATTGACCAGAGGAGGAGAGAAGTAAGTTATGGAAAAATTGAAACCAAAGTTGTTTTCTGTCATGAAAACGTACACCAAAGAGCAATTCGTGAAGGATATCATTTCCGGTATCATAGTAGCGATTATTGCACTGCCATTGTCGATTGCCTTGGCACTTGCATCCGGAGTTTCTCCGGAGCGAGGTATTTATACCGCAATTGTGGCAGGATTTATTATTTCGTTTTTGGGCGGAAGCCGCGTGCAGATTGCAGGGCCGACAGCGGCTTTTGCAACGATTGTAGCCGGTATTGTAGCCAGCAAAGGTATGGCAGGACTGGCAGTAGCAACGATTATGGCAGGTGTTTTGCTGATATTGATGGGATTATTCAGGGTCGGCAGCCTGATTAAGTTTATTCCTTACACCATTACCACTGGTTTTACAGCGGGGATTGCAGTAACCTTGGTGATTGGGCAGTTGAAAGATTTCTGTGGTTTGACGATTGTTTCGGAAGAACCGATTATTGAAACGATGGACAAGCTGATGGCAGCACTTCGTAATATGGGTACGATTAACTGGCAGGCAGTTATGGTAGGTGTGGTTTCCCTTGTGGTGCTGATACTTTGTCAGAAGTTTTTACCTAAGATTCCGGGCTCACTGATTGCAGTACTGGTAGGGATTGCCATGGTGATGGGATGGAAGATGGATGTCAATACCATTGGGGATTTGTATACCATTTCGAATAAGATTCCAACACCGGAAATGCCGGAATTTTCCTGGAAACTGATACAGGGAGAATTTCGGGATGCGTTAACGATTGCGCTTCTGGCAGCCATTGAATCTTTACTATCTGCCGTAGTAGCAGATAGTATGGTAAACAGTAAGCATCGTTCCAATATGGAGCTGATTGCACAGGGATGCGGTAATATTGCATCTGCATTCTTCGGTGGTATTCCGGCAACGGGAGCAATTGCAAGAACAGCAGCCAATATCAAAAATGGCGGACGGACTCCGATTGCGGGTATGGTGCATTCCGTTGTGCTATTGTTGATTCTGGTGATGCTGATGCCTTATGCAGCACTGATTCCAATGCCTACGATTGCAGCCATTCTGTTTCAGGTAGCTTATAATATGTGTGGTATCAAGAAGGTTATTTATCTGTGCAAGACATCATCCAAGAGCGACATCATCGTTTTGATGACAACGCTTGTGCTGACCGTAGTATTTGACCTTGTTGTGGCAATTGAAGTTGGTCTGATTCTGGCAGTTATCTTATTTATGAAGCGAATGAGTGAAGTAACAGATGTAGAAGGCTGGCGTTACCTGGATGAGGAAGATGAAGAGGATGCAGACAGCCTTTCTCTCAGGGAAGTGCCCAAACATACCTTGGTATATGAAATCAGTGGTCCTTTATTCTTCGGAGTAGCAGATAAGATTATGCACATTGCGTTTAAGGAAGATGACAGATGTGTGGTTGTCCGTATGCGAAGTGTGAATACGATTGATGCAACTGCAATGCATGCCTTAGAGGAATTATATGCTTCCTGCGTGAAGAAAAAAGTACAGCTAGTTTTGTCCCATGTGAATGAGCAGCCTATGGCAATGATTAAAAAGGCAGGTTTTTATGAGAAGGTTGGGGAACAGAATATCTGCCGCCATATCGATGATGCTCTGGCAAGGGCAAAGCAGATTGCAGAAGCGTAAAAAAGTACTTTTGTTTGCGCTAGAAGGTTGGTATAATAAAAGGGTAACATATGTGCAAAAATGGGTGCAATGTGTAAATAAGGGGGAAGCATCATGAAAACAATTAAAGGACGTTTGGTAGTAACCATATCTTTGGCAGCGGTTATTATTCTGCTCATAAGCTCGTTTGGCAGTTATATGATTGCAAACCGGGTTGTGAAGCAGAAGGTACAGGAATTAGAGCTTGTGAAAGCACAGAAAACAGCGGAAGAAATAGATGCCTGGTTCGGACTGCAGATTGCCTGGGTAGAAGCAAATGCAGGAACTTATGAACTTCAGTTTCAGCAGGAATCTTATGCGAAGATGAAGGAATATCTGACTGTAAAACTGGCAGAAGGTGACAGTGCCATTCTGGATGCTTATTATACTTTTGAAGACAAAACTGTTCTCATGGTAAATGGAGAACCACCAGAAGGATTTGACTGCCGGACACGAAGCTGGTACATAGGAGCAAAAGAAAAAAATGGAGCAATTGTATCAGAGCCTTATGTGGATGCAGTAACGGAGCAGATGGTTGTAACGGTTGCCGTACCGATGCACAATGATGCCGGAGAAATCGTGGGCGTATGCGGCGCAGATATTACCATTACGGAGCTGGTTCGTCTGGTACAGCAGCTAAAGGAAGAGGAAGGTTATGGTTTTCTGGTTGACAGTACCCATAATTTTGTGGTTCACGAAAATGCTGAGTTTCTTCCAACCCAGACCACAGCAACTGCAGTCACAACAGTAGGCAATGGCATTCTTACGGATGTCGATGCCCTGATTGGACAAGGAGAAGGAATCCTTTTAACAGAGGATTATGATGGCGTACAGAAATATTTCGCGGTATCATCAGTAGAAAATTGTGACTGGACAGTAGGTGTGGTAATTCCGAAGAGTGTGGCAACCAGTGAACTGAACGTTCTGATTGTTACGTCGGTTGTTATCAGTCTTCTTGGAATTTTATTGATTATAGCAAGTGTTATTCTTACTGCCAATAAATTATTGGCACCCATAGCGGATTTGAAGCAGTTTGCTTCCGGGGATTTTCGAGAGAATACAGACAGCAGGACTGGCGGCAGGAAACAGAAGGTGGCAGAAGGTTTCAAGGATGAAATGGAAGAAATTACTTATGCGACCAGGTCAGTGAAGCAGCATATCCGGGAAACGATACTGGGCACCAAGGATGAAGCTGCTAATGTTGCAGGAATTGCAACCACAGCATATGGCAAAATGGCAGAGCTTAATGATGGTCTGGACAAGATGGACCAGTTGGTAGAAGATGTTACGGTGAGGGTAAATGAGGCAGCAGATGCGACAAGAGAAGTGAATGAAGCCAGTTCCGAAATTGGCAGCGTGGTAGATAATGTATCCATGAAGGCGGCTGAGGCAGCCAATGCATCCGGTGATATTACAGCACGTGCCGAAAACCTTTTAGTCACCACATTGGAATCCAAGAAACAGGCAAGTCTGATTTATCATGCCACAGAGGATGAGTTAGAGGCAGCGTTGAAGGATGTTGAGAAGGTTGGAGAGATAAAAGTACTTTCACAGGAAATTCTCAGCATTGCAAGTCAGACAAATCTGATTGCGCTGAATGCTTCCATCGAAGCAGCGCGTGCCGGAGAGGCAGGAAGAGGATTTGCAGTGGTAGCAGAAGAGGTCAGAACGCTGGCAGAAAATTCCAAGACTGCAGTGGACAATATCCAGTCTGTGATTGATGAAGTTGTAGATTCGGTTATGGCATTAAAGCATAGTGCAGGAACCCTTCTGAATTTCATGAAAGAGCATGTAATTGGTGATTATCATGCTATGGTAGATATTGCGCAGCAGTATAAAAAGGATGCGGTCTTTTATGATGATATTGCAACAGATTTAGGTGCTTCGGCGCAGGAGATGGGAGCTTCCATAGAGGAAATGCTAGCTTCTTTGCAGTCGATTACACAGCTAAATGCAAATGTGGCAGAAGATATCCGTAATGTTGCGGATGCTATGCAGGAAACCAATATCAGTTCGGAGGAGATTCTTCGCCAGATGGCAATTCTGGAGCGCAGCAGTCGTTCTTTACAGGAAATCGTTAGTGATTTTAAAGTATAGTGGAAACACTATGATCTGATATGTTTTCGCAGTAAATACAAAGCGAGGATATTCGGAATTACCATAAGACCGTTAATCAGGTCAGTACATTCCCAGACCAGATTCATGGGAATAATGGCACCGAAGTAAATCATAAGAATATAGAACAGTTTGTAATACGGAATACCTTTGCTTCCAACAAGGTATTCCGTTGCTTTTTCACCAAAATAAGACCAGCCGATTAGCGTTGTGGTGGCAAAGGCAGCCAGTGAAATGGTTAGAAAAGCATCCCCTACATATGGAAGATGGGAAAAGGCAGCAGCGGTTAGTCCAGTGGATGGCACATTCTGTATGGAAGCCGGGTCATAAAGCATATTACAGACTACCACAAGGCCGGTTATCAGACACATTACTACGGTATCCCAGAAAACAGCAGTCATGGAAATATAAGCCTGATGCATCGGATTAGAAGTACCGGAGGCCGCCGCTGCTATGGCAGATGTGCCAATGCCTGCTTCATTTGTAAATAGCCCTCTGGCAATGCCATAGCGTAAGGCAAGCTGTAAAGTGGAGCCAATAAAACCTCCGGCAACCGAAGAAAGAGAGAAAGCATCTTTTAAAATCCAAAGGCAGGCAGCGGGCAATTCTTTATGATAAAGGCATAACAGACAGAAGCAGCCCAAAAGATAGGTGAAGCTGATGGCAGGTACCATGCGCTCGCAGAGATTCCCGATTGCTTTGACACCGCCTAAAAGAACGGTTCCGGTCAAAAGTGCCAGAAGGATTCCTACAAGATGCGGTGATAAATGAAAAGATTGGACAGCCGCCTGGGTAACAGAATTGGATTGGGTAGTACAACCTACGCCAAAAGCAGCAAATAATGTACAAGTGGCATAAAATGCACCTATCTTTCTGTTATGCAAGCCATTTTGCAGAACATACATAGGGCCGCCCACATAGGTGCCATCTTTCTGACGGGTGCGAAAGAGTACGCTTAGGTAACATTCACTATAAGCAGTAGCCATGCCAAGGATTCCGGTAACCCAGCACCAGAAAACAGCTCCCACACCACCTAGTGCGATGGCAGTGGAAACACCAATGATATTACCAGTTCCCAGAGTTGCTGCCAGTGTAGTAGCCAGTGCAGAAAAAGGGGATAGATTTTGACCGTTGTTATGGTCTGAGTCCATACCCAGAGAAAGTTTTATTGCGTACAAAATGTTGCGCTGCGGAAAATGAAGTTTTATCGTCAGATAAATATGGGTTCCCATAAGCAGGATAAGAAGAGGAATACCCCAGATAAAATCATTGAGTTGTCGGATAATTTGTAGCATTGTAGTAAACCGTAGTTTCTTGTTGTTCTATTTATATACATCCGGATGTGAAAAAAGAACAAAGGAAAGCAGACAGAAAGAGTGCTGTTTGAAAAAGAATGTGGTATACTTTGATTTAGTGCAGAAAAGATGAGGTGTGAAGGAAATGGAAGGTAAGGAAGAATATCGTCAGGAACAAATCGAGAAAGCAGCAAGAAAGTGGGCATGGGCACTTTGTTATTATGCCGGAGAGAAGGAAGAATTTTTTGAGCAGTTCTGGTGTGCTTTGCAAAATTCCCCGCAGATTTACCAGGAGTTTGTTTATTACCTGCAACATCAGAATTTTTTATGCGGTTATAAAATACAAGGATATAGTGTCATTGATATCATGGTATGGCAGATGGACCATTTTAAGGCTGAGCTGGACAGAGGGCATGAAGATATGAAGAACAATGCGGATAAAATGCTTCTGATGGCATTTGATACCATGTTAAAAATGGAAAACCAACCGGAAAAATATGTAACGTTGATGCAGACAGAAACTGGTACAGATTATCCGGGAAAATATAAATGATAGGAAAGATGAAGTATGAATTTACTGACACTTGAAAATATTACAAAAGCATTTGGAGAGAGGAAAGTACTGGACGAAGCCTCTTTCTTTTTACAGGAAAATGAAAAAGTCGGGGTACTTGGTATCAATGGTACCGGAAAATCTACTTTGCTAAAAATTATGGCAGGTTTGGAAGAAGCAGATACCGGCAATGTTATTTATGCAAACCACGTTGTACTGCGCTATTTGCCGCAACAGCCGGAGTTTGAAGCCGGGGCAACTGTTCTTCAGGCAGTTATGAAGGAAAACAGTGGGCAGGAGCACTGGAATCTGGAAGCAGAAGCCAAAAGTATGCTGACAAAACTTGGAGTGACAGATTGGGAACAGAAGGTGGATTATCTGTCTGGTGGGGAAAAGAAAAGACTGGCACTTGTGTCGGTGCTGCTTTCCAAATCGGATATTCTGATTCTGGATGAACCTACAAACCATCTGGATGCGGAAATGGCAGAATGGTTAGAAGAGCATCTCAAAAAGTATCAGGGTGCGCTTGTGATGGTAACACATGACCGCTATTTTTTAGACCGTATCAGTAATCGTATTCTGGAAGTCGATAAGGGAAAATTATATTCTTATCAGACGAATTATGTTGGATTTCTGGCTTTGAAAACCGAAAGAGAAGAAATGGCGCAGGCAGCAGAACGAAAAAGGCAATCAGTTCTGCGCACTGAGCTTGCATGGATTCAAAGAGGTGCACAGGCACGTTCCACAAAACAGAAAGCAAGAATTGAACGGTATGAACAGTTACGCGATGCCAAAGCACCGGAAACGGATGGTCGTGTAGAAATTGGCTCTGTGGCTACCAGAATGGGCAAAACAACCATAGAACTTGCGCAGATTCGGAAAGCCTTTGGGGATAGAACGCTGATAAATGATTTTACTTATATTTTTCTGAAAAACGACAGAATTGGTTTTGTCGGAAGAAATGGCTGCGGCAAATCGACCTTGATGAAAATGATAATCGGGAAAGAAATGCCGGACAGCGGTAGTATTACGATTGGGCAGACTGTGAAGATAGGTTACTATTCACAGGAAATCAGTACCGCAAAAGAAGATGGCATTGCTTATATGAATCCGTCAATACGTGTCATTGATTATATCCGGAATACAGCAGAACAGGTAAAAACGACAGAGGGAGTCATTACTGCATCCCAGATGCTGGAGAAGTTTCTTTTTTCTGGAGAAGAGCAGTATGGACTGATTGAGAAACTTTCCGGCGGAGAAAAGCGCAGGCTGAACCTTCTGCGGGTTTTGATGGAAGCACCGAATGTATTGATTCTGGATGAGCCTACCAATGACCTGGATG
>CAYVUF010000078.1:0-8738 GCA_964454605.1 uncultured Bacteroides sp. | reverse complement strand
TTTTCCCTTGTCCGTTCTAAATCGCAATCGGAATATTCTCTATCTGCGGTCCGGTTATATAATTTTCGACCTTCACATCATTTCTGGTAAACTGATAGAAATCCTTAATATCCGGATTCAACCAGAAAACCGGTGCATCATATACTGGTCTTTGAATCAATTCTTCAATAATCGGAATATGTCTGTCATAAATATGGGCATCTGCAATCACGTGCACCAGTTCTCCCACCTTCATGTCACAGACCTGTGCCAGCATATGCACTAACACTGCATACTGTGCTACATTCCAGTTATTGGCTGCCAGCACATCCTGGGAACGCTGATTTAAAATTGCGTTCAAGGTTAATTTATCATCCCCTTTTTTCTGGGTCACATTAAATGTCATGCTGTAAGCACAGGGGTACAGATTCATTTCATGCAAATCCTCATGCACATAAATATTCGTCATGATTCGCCGGCTGAAGGGATTGTTCTTCAAATCGTAAATCACTCTGTCTACCTGGTCCATCATGCCTTCCTTGTACTGATGCTTCACTCCAAGCTGGTAGCCATATGCCTTACCGATAGAACCATTCTCGTCTGCCCATTCATCCCAGATATGGCTGTGCAGGTCATTGATATTATTAGACTTCTGCTGCCAAATCCACAGCATCTCATCTGTGGCACTTTTCAGCGCAGTTCTGCGTAGCGTGATTAAAGGAAATTCTTTGGATAAATCATACCGGTTCACCACCCCGAATTTCTTAATCGTATAGGCAGAAGTGCCATCCTCCCAGTGGGGTCTGACCTTCTCCCCTTCTGTGCTTGTTCCATTCTCCAGAATATCCTTACACATATTTATAAAAATTGTATCTGCTAAACTCATTCCTTTTTCTCCTGCTATCTGTCATATTTATCACAAAGTGCATTTATCTGGTCTGCAAACTTCGCTAAATCCTTGTTCGCACAGCCTTCATTCTTATAAATAACTGCCACCAGACGTTGTCCTGCTGCCACAAGTCTTGCAAAGACATCGGAAATAACATGACCTTTCTTCTTGAGTACCACTGGCTCTGCTTCGTAAATAAATTCGCCTGTCAGCAAATCATACCGGGTACCGCTGTAAGGTGCATATGCCTTCATCCCATGTTCTATTTTCAGACACTCTGTAAACAGTTTGCATACACTGTCTTCTCCATGCACAATAAAGACCTTCTCCGGTTTTTGCTCAAAACCTTCTATCCACCGAATCAGTCCGCCCTTATCTGCATGACCGCTAAGACCTGCCAGTTTCTCAATCCTTGCACGAATTTCAATGGTTTCGCCAAACAGCTTCACTTCCTTCGCACCTTCCACAATGGCACGTCCCAGAGTACCCACAGCCTGATAACCTACAAACAATACCGTACACTCCGGCCGCCACAAATTATGTTTCAGATGATGTCTGATACGTCCTGCTTCACACATACCAGAAGCAGATATGATAACCTTAGGAGTATTTTCAAAGTTAATTGCCTTGGATTCATCACTGGTAATTGCCAGACGAAGTCCCGGAAAGGTAATTGGATTGATTCCCTTCTGCACCAGTTCCATTGCTTCTTCATCGAAACATTCTGCAATATTTTTCTGGAAAATTCCAGTAGCCTCTACGGCAAGCGGACTGTCTACATATACCAGGAAATTTTCATGACCCTCTACCAGTCTTTCCTCTTTAATCTGGCGCAGGAAATAAAGCATTTCCTGTGTTCTTCCTACTGCAAAAGAAGGAATCACCACGTTGCCACCTTTGTCAAAAGTGGTTTTCAGAATCCTTGTCAGTTCCCCGATATAGTCTGGTCTGGTATCACCATGATATCTATCTCCATAGGTAGACTCCATTACCACATAATCTGCCTCTTTGGTCTGTTTCGGGTCTTTAATCAAAGGCTGGTCGATATTACCAATGTCACCGGAAAAAACTATTTTCTTCGTAACTTCCCCTTCGGTTGCCCATACCTCAATACTAGCGGAACCAAGCAAATGCCCAATATCTGTAAAACGGATTTTCACCCCGTCACATACCTGTATTTCTTTCTCATACTCACAGGGAATAATTCTCTTAATCGTTCCGTCCGCATCTTCCATGGTATAAAGCGGTTCTATGACTGCGTTATTGGCACTACGTTTTGCCTTGCGGTTTTTCCATTCTGCTTCCTGCATCTGGATGTGAGCACTGTCACGCAGCATAATGCTGCACAAATCGGCGGTGGCATCTGTTGTATAAATACTTCCCCGGAAGCCTCTTGCATACAACAGCGGAAGCATACCAGAATGGTCGATATGTGCATGTGTTAAGAACACATAATCAATCCTTGCCGGTTCCACAGGCAGCTCGCAATTCTCAAATGCCTGAGTGCCCTGCTCCATACCATAATCCACTAAAATATTCTTATCATTGACACGAAGATAATGACAACTGCCAGTTACCTCGTGGTCTGCTCCAATAAACATCAATTCCATAAGCGTGCCTCCTTTTATTTATCATACCATTTTTCCCAAAAACCGTACAGTCAATTTCCCAATTTTTGCATAGGATAAACTAAAATAATTCCAGGTGCATTATGACTGTTTCGCTTTTTCCAACACTGCTTTTTCTGCTTGCTGTTTCGTTGGATTCTCTGACTGCAGGACTCTCCTATGGAACTTCCAGAGTCCAAATCAGAGTACTTTCCGCTGTTTTTCTTATTTTTATTCCTTCTATCACCATTACGCTGATGATGCAGCTTGGTTCCTGGCTGTTTTCTTTTATCCCGGCAGACTTCTTTGCTGCCCTTTCCTTTCTCCTGCTGTTTGTTTTGGGTTGTGCCAGACTACTGGAAAGTCTGATACGACATTATGCAGAAAAATATCCAAGCATCATCGGCAAATGGGCCTGCAAAGTTAAGCAGTTAAACATTATTTTCACCATCTATTTTTCACCTGAAGATGCCAACAAACAGGATATCCAGGTATTAAGTCCCAAAGAAGCCTTCTGTTTAAGCCTTGCCCTTTCCTTAGACAGTATGCTTGCCAGCATGGCTTTCTCCTATCAGGTAAACTCTCTGGCTTTCTTCTTCCTGCTTGCTGTTTTCTTCCAATTTCTGTTATTCTTTACCGGTTTTGGATTCGGACTGTTTCTTTCCCGGAAAAGCAACCTGAATCTTTCCTGGCTCAGCGGCCTGTTTCTTCTGCTGCTTGCATTTTGCACGCTTCTGTAACCTCTTGGTTCTGTCCTTTCCAAACTCCTTTTGACTCTGCCCCATAATAGATAACGGTCAGAAGTTCATGTACAATTACCGGTGTCAGTGACAAAGCCAGTAACTGCGCCCACTCCATGATACCTAACCGAGACGTACCGAATAGACGGATAAGCGGTTCCAGTTCTGTCACTGCCATCTGCAGAAGAAGTCCGATGCCAAGCGCAAGAAGCATATAAGGATTTTTCTTATGATTCATTTTAAAAATAGAACGATTCACATCCCGCATACCAACCGCATGAAAAAGCTGACTCATACCAAGTACCACAAACGCATGTGTCTGCGCTTTCGCCAAAACCGCCGATATCTGATATGTCTGTATAATATTATGTAAACTTATCGGAAGGTTTTCCTCCAGCAGTCTGTCATATGGCACTTTCAGAAAAGCTGCCAGACTGACACCACCGATTACCAGTCCGTAACAGATAACGCAAAGCAGACCGCCTTTGGCAAACATGGATTCTTCCTTTCGCCGGGGCGGCTCCTGCATCAGCAAATCCGTTTCGTTATCGTCCACTCCAAGCGCCAGTGCTGGAAGGGAATCTGTAATCAGATTAATCCATAGAATAAAACTGGCTTTTAGCG
The DNA here is from genome assembly GCA_964454605.1 of uncultured Bacteroides sp. Lineage (GTDB taxonomy): Bacteria > Bacillota > Clostridia > Lachnospirales > Lachnospiraceae > UBA3282. The sequence goes on along the minus strand of CAYVUF010000078.1, from coordinate 4,899 downwards.
GACTGGGGAATCCTGCTGCAATGGTAACCAGCATCGTCATAATCTCTCCCAGATTGGAAGACAATAAGAACAACACCGATTTCCGTATGTTTTCGTAAATCCCCCTGCCTTCCTGAATTGCCAGATGGATGGTGGCAAAATTATCATCCATCAATACAAAATCCGCTGCATTTCGGGCTACATCCGTTCCATTTTGTCCCATCGCAATCCCAATATCTGCCGCCTGCAAAGAAGGGGCATCGTTTACACCATCCCCTGTCATTGCTACAGTTTTGCCCAGTTTCTTAAATCCTTCTACAATGCGTACCTTATGCTCCGGTGTCACCCTTGCAAAAACCCGCAGCTTCGGCAATTTTCCAAGGAACTCTTTTTCTTCCATTTCATCCAATTCTCTGCCCGAAATGCACTCTTCCGGAGAAGAAGCAATATGCAGTTCTTTCGCAATGGAAAAAGCAGTATTCTGATGGTCCCCGGTTATCATCACCGTTACCACACCTGCCTGTCTGCATTTTTCTACTGCTTCTACTGCCTCTGGTCTGACCGGATCCTGCATACTGACAAATCCAAGAAAAGTCAAATCTTTTTCCTGCATCCCGCCATCTGTTCTCATGGCAATGGCAAGTACCCGCCTTCCTTCTGCCATAAACTGCTCCAAAAGCTGCCAGAGTTTCTCCTTCTGTACTGCTCCCAGATTCATCTTCCGACCATCTTCATAAAAGAAACAGCAATTTTCCAAAATCTTTTCTGGTGCTCCCTTGGTATAAGACACAAGCGGATGCCCCCTGTCTGTCTGCCCCATCAGATGGGAGGTTGTCATCATTTTCCGTTCCGAATCAAACCCCTTCTCCTCTTTCCGCCGAAAACGACTCCTGCTTTCTGCCGCATCCATGCCGAACTTCTCTACCATATGTACCAGTGCCATCTCGGTGGGATCCCCCAAATCTCCCTCCCCTGATGAAATACCGTCATTGCAGAGCACACACCCCAGAAGGAAATGTGTCAGGCTGTCCTCTATTGCTATCTTTTCTGTACACATCTTTCCCGAAAAGAAACGTGAAAACTCCTCCTGTTTTATCAGCTTTCCTTCCACATAACATTCTCTGACTGTCATTTTGTTCTGGGTCAGCGTTCCTGTTTTATCAGAACAGACAATGTCCACTGCCCCCAAGGTTTCTACCGAAGACAATTTTCGTACAATGGTTTTCGCCCGTACCATACGGGACACACTAAGCGCCAGCACAATCGTAACAATTGCCGGAAGTCCTTCCGGAACTGCTGCAACCGTCAACGATACAGAGGTCAACAACATTTCTCCTATGTTTCTCTTCTGTATCACTGCAATTACAAAAAGAAGCGTACATACAGCTACTGCAAGAATACTTAAAATTTTGCCCAGTTCTCCCAATTTTACCTGCAAAGGAGTCAGCTTTTCTTTCGTTGCATGAAGCATATCTGCAATGTGACCGATGCGTGTATCCATGCCGATGGAAGTCACCACACCTTTTCCTCTTCCCTTCGTCACATAAGTAGACATATACGCCATATTAACAGACGTATTGTCTTCCTGAATTGTTTCCACAAACTCAGCATTTTTCTCTACAGGAACAGACTCTCCCGTAAGGGCAGACTCTTCCACCTGCATCCCAACAGCCTCCAGCAAGCGCATGTCTGCCGGAATCATGTTGCCCGCTTCCAGAAGAACAATATCCCCCATCACCAAATCTTCCGCTGCCATTTTCATGGTCTTTCCATCCCGCACCACCATTGCCTGCGGCGAAGAAATCTTTTTCAAGGCCTCCACTGCCTTTCCTGCTTTCCCCTCCTGAATCACTCCAATTACCGCATTCAGAACCACCACTGTCACAATAATAATGGCATCCCCGATTTCTCCTAACAGGAGTGAAATTGCCATAGCTACTACCAGAATCAGAATCAATGGGTCATTCAACTGTCCCAGAATCATCTGCCATACACTCTTTCCTTCCTGCTCTTTCAAGCGGTTAGCTCCCTGCCTGTTTTTCCTTTCCTGTGCCTCTTTTCTGCTTAATCCCTTCTCCCTGTCTGTTTGCAGCAGCCTGACCGTTTCTGCTGCTGTTTTCCTTTCATACATATCGCATTCCTCCCGGCATTTACTATAAGATGTTCCCTAACAGCTTGTCACACTAATCTCATTTCTGAGCAACTTGTCTGCCATCAGAGCTGTTTGTTTTGCCCATAAATAGCACCGCAAAAGCATTTATGCCTTTTCCTACTACTATACCTATGCTTGTTCAAAACCGGATAGAACAAAAGAGTGCCTGCAGGTTGCCCTACAAGCACTCTTTCTTTTTATTCTTCTAAAAACTTCTTAGTTTGTCACTTCCATCATCCACGGTGTTTTCAATCGATTTAATCACCACATAATAGCCATATCCGGCATTCACTTCCACATAAACCCTGTCGTTTACTTTATGTCCCAGAAGTGCCTTTCCCATCGGTGACTCTGTGCTAATAAGACCTTCCAGAGAATTACCGCGCACCGTTGTTACCAGCTTATACTTCTCTATCGTTCCGTCTTCCTCAAATAGGACTTCCACCGTATTGTTCATACCAACTTCATCTTCTGCTGATTCATCCGACACAACCACTGCTGTTTTTATCATTCGTTCCAAATAACGGATTCTGCTTTCATTCTGATTTTTAACCTTTTTCGCTGCATAGTATTCAAAGTTCTCACTTAAATCACCATGTGCCCTTGCTTCTTTTACGTCCTCTAATGCATTCTTGCGTACTACCAGTTTGCGATATTCTATTTCTTCTTCCATCTTCTCAATGTCTTTTTGCGTTAATTCGTTATGCATAAACTGCTATTCCTCTTTCTTACAATAAAACTATTACTTTAATTTTGCCATTCTGTAATTATAATTATATCTGATACATAAATTTCTCCATATGATTCTGAATATATTCTATATAAATCCAATCTAATGCATTATCCGCCACTTTTTTCGCAGTGGATTCTCAAGTAGATGCATTGCAGATGCCTCTAAACGCAACTCTGCCTTAAATATTCCACTGCTTCTGCCTTATCACAAGCTAATGATTCTTGCAGTTCCTTGATAATTTCTTCATCAGAAAAATTCTGCTAAGCATCCGGAATACAGCATCTTTGTAGTTGCAGTTTACCGTTGGTTCTTTGCTCATAGTTCTCCTCCTGTGGCAGGAGAAGTACTGTTACTGACATTTCATCCATGTTGGGCACATCTTGCATTACACCTTCTGTATGCCTGCATAACTTCTCAGTATCTCCTGCTTTTTCTAAATGAATTTCTGGGTAAAAGCATAGATTTCTGAAAAGTTTGATAAAAACAGATGGCAGATGCCACAGAATTCAAGATATTTATGCTCTAAAAGGAGGATATCACAATAGCATTGAAAATGCAATGGATTTTTGATTGTTTTACAATTCTTTCTTTTCTTCTTTTGAAATTTTCACATTAACAAAAAATTATAACTAAGGCAAAAACGAACAAAGATTACATATGATACTATTCATAAAAAGCAGCTCCGCAACGCAAAAGAAGAAGTTCTGCAACGAACTTCCTCTTACATCTATCATACTATGAAATATATCTTTCTCTTTTATAACGCTTCTATTGTTGCTCCAACTACATTCGCAAAGTAGAAATAGCCATAGAAACATTCCTCATCCGCAAGAAGCGAAGCAAAGTCTGCTCCTGCCGGAATCGTCATTCTGTAGGACTGTTTCTGATACTCAAAAGTAATCACTGTCGTAACATCTGTCCGCTCAGCGAGCTTCTTAATCATGTCATCAGAGAGTGTACACAGCCATCCGGAGTCGAACGTTGCCGTTCCATTCTGTGGCACATTCATAATCTCGTCATAGAACCCATCCACGAATGCTACGCTTGCAGGAATCACATTTCTGCCCTGTACATCACCACAAGAGCATCTGTACTCCTCTATACCGTCCTGTCCCACTGTCGCTTCCTGCACAGTTACCCATGAATAAGAGTGAGTGTGAGGGACATCATTACTGCTACCGTTTTCCCATGAATAAGAGTCAGTGTGAGGGACATCATTACTGCTACCGTTTTCCCATGAATAAGAGTCAGTGTGAGGGACATCATTTCGGCTACTGTTTGCCCCCCCCTCAGGAACCGAAGGAGATATGGCAGGAGCTATATAAGGTTCTAATTTTAACTTCTCGAAACCTATTTCTATCACTTTCCATTGATTAACATAATCAACAGTAGGATCATTCACCCCACCAATTGTTACATCAAATATCTCTCTGTCTTTACCTTGTTCCACGTAAAAATAATGGTTATCAGGTTTCTCCCCACCTTCTGAATCACAATAATATACAGACAAACCTCCCGAACCATGCCACATCCCACCTTGCTCAACTCCTTTTACTTCCGTCCGCACCACATCGCCTTTATTCAGAACATCTCCCACTTGAATGTCGGTAACCCAGTATTCTGCTGCAAACACCGCCAAGCTATTCCCAAACATCATGCCAAAGCACAACACAAGTGCCAGCCATCCTCTCAGTCTTTTTACAAGTTCTTTTCTCATTTTTCTTTCTCCTTTGCACAATCTTTGTTTCTTTCAGAACATTCTGCTCCCCTTTGCTTTTAGTTTCCTGTTCTGTATTCCTCTTATTAAACTCTATCTTACCACACATTTTCTGCCTTGTAAAAAAGAAAAATCAGTTTTTCTTATCACTAAAAATTTTTACAGCTCTCAAAAAACAAGTTTTCTTACATTCAGTAAAAAAAGCACAAACATCAAAAAAAATCCTAAATGCTGCATTCATCAGCATCTAGGATTCTTCCACTAGAGCGCGAGACGGGACTCGAACCCGCGACCCCGACCTTGGCAAGGTCGTGCTCC
>CAYVUF010000077.1:0-8822 GCA_964454605.1 uncultured Bacteroides sp. | reverse complement strand
GTGTGCTGTTTTTTGTCACCTTGAAGAAGATACAGGCAATGAAGACGACGGAAGAGGAAGGGGAGAAGAAGCATGAGCAGGAAAATTCCGGAACAGGAATATGAGAAAACACTTTCTTTTCGTCTGAAACAATGGCTGGATGGAACGAAAGATTTCTATGTAGATAACGTGGAAATGAAACCTCAGAAAGAGTATCGGGAAGAAGAAAGTGTGATACAGGACAGAACCGAAGAACGGAAACGTCGTATGGAAAAGGTATATGACATAGCGAACAACTGGGAAGTAGCAGGTTTCCGGAAAGTCTATCGTTTTTTCTGTGTGGTGTTCTGCATTTTCTTAGTATTCATGCTGCTAAGTGCGGTTTCCTATATGCCAACTTATGGACAGGAAGAGAATCCAGTCAACAATGAGGTGGCACAGCGATATATTGAGAAAGGCCTGCAGGAAACCGGAGCGGTCAATATTGTAACCGGTATGATTTTAGATTACAGGGCATTTGATACGCTGGGAGAATCCCATGTACTTTTTATTGCAACCTGCACTGTTTTGATTCTGCTCCGGAAGGACAAGAAGAAGGATGAAAAAGGAAACGATATGGAAGAAAATGACCGTATTTATGAGCCTAAGAATGATGTTATTCTGCAGACAGCAGCGCGCATTCTGGTGCCGCCTATCATACTTTTCGGGATTTATGTTATTCTTTGCGGACATCTTGGTCCGGGAGGCGGTTTTTCCGGCGGTGCGATTATTGGTGCCGGTCTGATTCTGTATCTGAATGCGTTTGGGTTTCAGAAGACGGAACGCTTTTTTACAGAAAAAACCTATAAAAGACTTAGTGTATGCGCATTGGGATGTTACTGTCTTGCCAAAAGTTACTCGTTCTATACCGGAGCCAATGAGATAGAAAGTGTGATACCGCTTGGCACACCGGGCGCAATTTTAAGCAGCGGATTGATTCTGGTTCTGAATATCTGCGTGGGCATTGTAGTTGCCGGAACCATGTATACCTTTTATGTTATGTTCCGAAAGGGAGGATATTAAAGTGAATTTTTCCAATCTTTTATGTAATTATGAAGAAGCGGTAGCAATGATTCTGTTTGGGATAGGTTTCTCCAACCTGCTGATGCAGAAAAATCTGATTAAGAAAATTATTGGAATGAATATTATGGATACCTCCATTTACCTTTTTCTGGCAGTAAAAGGTTATGTTTCCAGTCACAAAGCACCGATTGTTGTGGATGGCATCCAGAGTGCAACGGTTTACATAAATCCAATTCCGAGTGGTCTGGTACTGACGGGGATTGTGGTATCGGTATCGGTTACTGCTTTGATGCTTTCTTTAACCATCCGGTTATATCGCAGGTATCATACTTTGGATTTGGACGAAATTTCAACCATGCTTAAGAAGGAGGGAAGGTAATGGAATTTGTACAAAATTTTCCCTTTCTGTCGATTATTTTATCCTTGTTTGCTGGTCCGGTTTCTTCGGTTCTAAACGGAAAGTGGGCGAAAAGGCTGAATCTTTTCGTCATCACCGCAGCCGGCGTGATGTCGGCAGCAGTGCTTTGCTTTGTGCTCGGAACCGGGGAAGCATATGTGTATCGGATGGGACATTTTCCAGCACCCTGGGGAAATGAAATCCGGGTTGGTGTATTAGAAGCAGCAATGGCATTGTTTTTCTGTATCGTTATGCTGCTCAGTGTGGCTGCAGGAGTGCTGGAAAGAGAACGGGAGATAGAGGAAACCAAGCAGAATCTGTATTATGTTATGGTGAATCTGCTGTTGTGTTCTCTGCTTGCGTTAATTTATACCAACGATTTATTCACTGCTTATGTTTTTGTGGAAATCAACACGATTTCTGCCTGCGGTTTGATTATGATAAGACAGACGGGAAGAACCATAGAGGCGGCAACCCGTTATATGATTATGAGTTTACTGGGGTCGGGATTATTGCTGCTTGGCATTTGCTTTTTGTATGGTCTGACAGGACATTTGCTGATGAGTAATATTAAGGAGCAGGTAGCTCTTTTGCAGATTTCCGGGGCGTATCACGTACCATTGCTGGTGGCAATTTGTTTGATGTCAGTAGGGATTGCCATTAAAAGTGCTTTGTATCCGTTTCATACATGGCTGCCCGATGCGTATGGTTATTCCACGTTATCTTCAGCAGCAATTTTATCTGCACTGGTGTCCAAGGGGTATATTTTTCTGTTGGTAAAAATCTTCTATCGTGTTATTGGGTTCGACATCATTAAGGACAGCAAAGTTATCAATGTACTGTTTGTATTTGGTGTGGCTGGCATGATTATGGGGTCACTGAATGCCATGAAGGAGGATGATATCCGCAGGATGATAGCCTATTCTTCGGTGGCACAGATTGGTTATATTTATATGGGATTTGGTCTGGGAACCAGTTTCGGTATGATAGCAAGTATTTATCATATTGTTTCCCATGCGGCAACGAAATCCCTGCTGTTTGTGGCGGCTTCCGGACTGACAGATGCCTCCGGAAGAAACAAGAAATTTAAGGAACTGACCGGAGCAGCATACCGGAACCGGTTAGCGGGGGTAGCATTTACGGCGGGTGCTTTGTCCATGGTAGGCTTTCCGATGTTTTCCGGTTTTATCTCTAAACTTCTGTTTGCACAGGCTGCTATGGAAAACCGTCATAAAATTCTGATTACGTTAATTGCATTAGCAATCAGTACGATTTTAAATGCGGTTTATTTTATGAAAACGGTTATCCGTATTTATACCCCGGTGAAGAAGGAAGAAATCCGGGATAAAGGTTATGAGAAGATAGAAATGAGAGAACAGCCGGCAAAGAGTCTGGCATTGATTTGCTTTATTCTCTTGAACCTGCTGTTAGGACTGTGTTCTGAACCGATTGTTGCATTGATTCAACAGGGACTTTCCATGTTTGCATAGGAGGAAATCATCATGACAATTCATGTGGTAGATTATTGGATATTGCTGCCTGCCTTATTGTCCGGCATAACCGGAAGCGGTCTGCTGTTTGCTTCGTGGAAGGAGCACAGAAGAAAGGGTGCGGATACAGCAGAAGCTGGGGAAAACATCAGACTGCATCTACTGGTGGGGATAGTACTTATCACATCTGTGGTGCTGGCACTTGCAGCAGCCTGGTCTGGCAACAGCAGCCTGACGTTGTTTTATCTGATGGATGAAATTCCCATTTATTTTCATGTGGATGCAGTGGGAAGACTGTTTCTGACCGTTACCAGCATTATTTGGGTGGCAGTGGGTTTTTATGCCTTTTCTTATATGAAGCACGAAGGGGCAGAAAAAAGATTTTTTGGTTTTTTCCTGTTGTTATATGGAGTTCTGGTGGCACTGGACTTTGCTGGAAATCTGGTGACCTTTTATTTCTTCTATGAACTTATGACGTTGGTATCCATGCCGCTTGTATTGCATAATGGTTCCAAAGAAGCTATTATGGCGGCACTGAAATATCTGTTTTACTCCATGTTAGGTGCTTATTGTGCGCTGTTTGGAATTTATTTTCTGTACCAGAACTGTGATACATTGACTTTTACAGCCGGAGGAACGCTGAATCTGGTGCTGGCAGACAGTAACCGGGGGATTTTATGCTTTGCCATTTTTATGATGCTGATTGGCTTCGGCGCAAAGGCAGGTATGTTTCCGCTGCATGCATGGTTGTCAGCAGCCCATCCGGCAGCTCCGGCACCGGCATCCGCAGCACTTTCTTCTATTATTGTAAAAAGCGGCATATTGGCAATGATACGAAGCGTTTACTATATTATCGGTGCAGATTTTATTCAGGGAACATGGGTGCAGAAGGTCTGGATGAGTCTGGCACTGGTAACGGTTTTTATGGGTTCCATGTTAGCTTATAAGGAAAAAGTGTTTAAGAAAAGGCTGGCATATTCTACGGTTAGTCAGGTGTCTTATATAGTATTCGGACTGGCACTGCTGAACGAAACCGCTTTGGTTGGTTCCCTGCTGCATTTTGTGTATCATGCTGTTATGAAATGTGCTCTGTTTCTGACCGCCGGTATCTTCCTTTATCATACGGGCAAAACCAGGGTAGATGAATATGCAGGCATTGGAAAACGTATGCCGGTAACTCTCTGGTGTTATACGTTTGCTTCTCTTGGACTGATAGGGATTCCGCCTGCCAGTGGTTTTATCAGCAAGTGGTATCTGGCGCAGGGAGCATTGGAGTCGGATGCAGGAATCTTTCGTATGGCAGGTCCTGTGATATTGCTTCTGAGCGCACTGCTGACTGCCGGGTATTTGCTGCCGGTTACCATACAGGGGTTTCTGCCGGGCAAAGCCTATCAGGCACAGGAACAGAAGGCAGAAAAAGGGAAAATGAAAATAGAAAAAGAAAAAGTAGACAAGATGGTGTTTGTTTTATTGATTCTGGCTGTTTTGACAGTAGTACTTGGCATTTTGCCGAATCCATTGCTTCAATATGCAGACAGGATAGCAGAAACGGTTATGTAAGGAGGGAAAAAGATGAGTGCTTTTATCATGGTGACAGCAGTTCTTTTGCCGATGCTTGGTGGAATCCTGATTCCGCTTCTTCCTTTCCGCAGCAGAAAAGGAATGGCTGTCTATACAGAATTACTGGTTCTGCTGACAACCATCATAACCTTTTGTCTGATTTTCCATCGTCCGGACAATGCGTTTGTTCTGTTCCGTTTTACCGGAGAACTGAGCATCAGTCTGAAACTGGATGCAACAGGAAGCGTATTTGCAGGTTTGGTAGCTTTTTTGTGGCCTTTTGCTACATTGTATTCTTTTGAATATATGAAGCATGAAAAAAATGAGAAAATCTTTTTTATGTTTTATACCATTACTTATGGGGTAACTCTTGGCATTGCCATGGCAGAAGATATTGTAACGCTGTACTTTTTCTATGAAATGCTGACTATGGTTACGGTGCCTTTGGTACTGCATACACTCTCCAGAGAGGCGGTTTTAGCGGCAAGAACTTATTTGTATTATTCCCTGGGCGGAGCAGCGTTTGCGTTTATCGGACTGATTTTCATATTGACCTACGGAACTACGTCCAACTTTGTGCCGGGCGGCGTGATTGATATGACAAAATTAGGCGACAGAATGAATCTGTTGCTGTTTATATATGTGCTTTGTTTCTGCGGTTTTAGTGTGAAGGCGGCTATGATGCCATTTTCGGCATGGCTTCCCAAAGCCGGAGCGGCACCGACACCGGTGACCGCGCTTCTGCATGCCGTAGCAGTGGTTAAGGCAGGAGCCTTTGCAGCTTTAAGAATTACGTATTTCAGCTTTGGAACAGAATTGCTCCGGGGTACCTGGGCACAGGATTTTTTGATGCTGTTAATTCTTTTTACCATTGTATTCGGCTGCAGCCGGGCATTGAAGGAAACGCATATCAAAAGAAGACTGGCATGGTCTACGGTAAGCAATCTTTCGTATATTCTGTTTGGGATTATCTTAATGTCACCGCTTGGTTTTACCGGGGCGCTGAGTCATATGATGAGCCATGCAGTTATGAAGATAAGCTGTTTTTTCTGTGCCGGAGCGATTATTTATAAGACGGGAAGAAATTACATTCATGAACTGGATGGATTTGGAAGAAAAATGCCGAAGGTCTGTACAGTTTTTACTATTTCTGGTATGGCATTGATGGGAGTACCGGGACTTTGTGGCTTTGTTAGTAAATGGAATCTGGCAAAAGGTGCAGCAGCAAGCGGAAATCCTCTTGCTTATGCAGGACTTGGAGCGATTTTGATTTCAGCACTGTTAACCGCTATTTATATGATGAGTATTGTGGTGAGAATGTTTTTTCCGGGCAAAGATTTTGAGGAAAGCCGGATAGCGGATGTGGAAGACCCGAACTGGATGATGCTTCTGCCGCTTGGTGTATTTGTGGTTATTATGTTTGCCATTGGTCTGCATCCTCAGTTTCTGACGAAGGTACTGGCAGATGTGGCGGCATCTGTTTTCTGACAAGGGAAGGAGAGAAGAGAATGAGCGAAAATAGCATGCTTGCGATATTGGTATTTTATCCTTTTCTGGGGGCACTGGCAGTCTGGCTTGTGGGCAGAAAAAAGGAAGAGGCAAGAGATTATCTGGCTGATTTTGTGGCAATCAGTGAGTTTGCGCTGATGCTTGTCTGCTTTGTGCAAAATATAGAAGGCGGAAGGGTTCTTGCATACTATGAATATGATATTCCAGAGATTTGCGGGTTCGGACTTCATTTTGTACTGGAAGGTTTCCGGTATGTTTATGGTCTGATTGCAGCTTTTATGTGGATGATGACAACCATTCTTTCCAGAGAATATTTGAAGCATCATGCAAACCGCAATCGGTTTTATCTGTTTCTGCTGCTGACCCTTGGTGCCACCATGGGCGTGTTTCTGTCAGCCGATTTGTATACGACTTTTGTTTTCTTTGAAATCATGTCCTTTACTTCTTACGTATGGGTGGCACAGGAGGAAACGAAAGAGGCTTTGCAGGCGGCAGCCACTTATCTGGCAGTTGCCATTATTGGCGGACTGGTGATGTTAATGGGTATTTTTCTGTTGTATCATGAACTGGGAACGCTCAGAATGGATGAATTATTATATGCGGCAGAAATATACGATAAAAAATCACTGCTTTATGGAGCAGGTATCTGTCTTCTGGTCGGGTTTGGGGCCAAAGCAGGTGCTTTCCCGCTGCATATCTGGCTGCCCAAAGCCCATCCGGCAGCTCCCGCACCGGCTTCTGCCTTGTTGTCCGGTATTCTGACGAAAACAGGTGTTTTCGGTATGCTGGTGGTAAGCAGTTCCTTGTTCTGGCATGACCTTGCATGGGGAGAAATGATGCTTGGGATTGGTGTTATTACTATGTTTCTGGGTGCATTGCTGGCTGTTTTCTCTATCGATTTCAAGCGTACCCTTGCCTGTTCTTCCATGTCACAGATTGGTTTTATCATGGTTGGCATCGGAATGCAGGGAATGCTGGGAGAGCATAACGGACTGGCGGTGCATGGCACTTTGCTGCATATGGTAAATCATTCGCTGATTAAGCTGGTACTATTTATGGCAGCAGGTGTTATTTTCGTGAATACCCATGCCCTTGATTTAAACGAAATACGTGGCTTTGGACGGAAAAAGCCTTTGTTAAAAGGAATTTTTCTCATCGGGGCACTGGCAATCGGAGGCATTCCGCTTTTTGGCGGTTATATCAGCAAAACATTGCTGCACGAGAGCATCGTGGAGTATGGCGGCGGCAGTCTGATGCAGTTTGTGGAAGTTGTTTTCTTATGCAGCGGTGGTCTGACGATTGCTTATATGACGAAGATTTTCGTTGCGGTTTTTGTGGAGAAAAATGCAGAAGAAGCCAAACAGAAGTATTATGACAGCAAAACCAGATATATGAATGGGGAAAGTGGTTTTGCACTGACCGCAAGTACAGTTGTGTTATTCTTCTGGGGACTTTTCCCACATACCCTGATGGATAAGGCGGCAATGCTGGGGGAAGAATTTATGAATTATATGCCAACGGAAGGAAGCGTGCATGAGGTGGCATATTTTAGTCTTACCAATTTGAAAGGTGCGCTGATTTCGATTGTCTTTGGTGTGCTTGTTTATCTGTTTGTGGTACGAAAACTGTTGATGCGTTCTGGTGCTTATGTGGATAGGTGGCCCAAATGGCTGGATGTGGAGAATCTGTTATATCGTCCGGTGTTACTTGTCTTTCTGCCATTTGTGGGCAGTGTTGCGAGCAGAATCTGCGATACCTTGACGGATATGCTGACAGTTATTTTACGAAAGACTTTTTACCGGGATTCCCCACTGCCTCATGAACGGAGTGAAGGAAATCAGATAACCGATGCAGTGGGACATACCCTGAACTTTTTCCAGTGGATCAGGAATCACTTGTGGGGAAGAAAGAAGCCTGCCCACAAAAATTATGTTCATCTGTCGGCATCGGTGAGCGAAGAATTCCGGGAGAATGCCATGATTATACAGAGGAGTCTTTCGTTTGGGCTGTTAATGTTTGGAATTGGACTTATGTTAACTTTGATTTATATTATCTGGTGTTAAAACATTGGGATTGTTGGAAGGAAAAAGATACACTTTTGGGAAGGCATGTGTTAAGATAATGTTTGGGTGCAGAGCACAGAATCAGAGAACCAGAGGAACAGAGCATGGAAGGTAAGAAAGAACCATATCAAATCGTAGAACAGGGCGGCATGGGAGAAATCGAAGAGAAAAAATCCCGTTTTATTGCCAATGTCTGTCCGGTTCAGAGCGAGGAAGAAGCACTTGCTTTTATTGAAGCAATGAAAAAGAAATATTGGGATGCAAGGCATAACTGCCATGCTTATGTGCTGGGAGAAAAGGCGCAGTTGGTGCGCTTTTCTGATGACGGAGAGCCATCTGGAACTGCCGGAAAGCCGATTCTGGAAGTGCTGCTTGGGCTGGAAGTCAGAAATGTGGTGGTTGTCGTGACCCGGTATTTCGGCGGTACACTGCTTGGCACAGGTGGTCTGGTGCGTGCTTATACGCAGGCAACACAGGCAGGCATGGCATCCAGCAGCATCCGGACCATGCGTTACGGAACACATTTACAGATTACCACCGATTATAATGGTATCGGGAAAATCCAATATCTGTTGGGACAAAGGAAACTTGCCATAGAAGAACCGGAATATACAGATGTGGTTTCTTTGAAGATAAAACTTCCGCTGGAAGAAGAAGAGGCGGTGCGCAAAGAAATAACAGAAGCAACTGCGGGAAAAGCGCAGATTGAAAAATTGGAGAATCTGTATTATATGGAATAAGCAGAAGAAGCAAGGAGGTTTA
>CAYVUF010000076.1:3997-9007 GCA_964454605.1 uncultured Bacteroides sp. | reverse complement strand
GATTATTACCCTTATCTACCTGCTGTTTATGTTTGCTGTTTATGCAGGAACCTGGAAACGTCAGATTTTGCAGGATGCCGGAAGAAGAGTGGAATCAGGAGGAGAAGCGGCAGGCTTGCTGCTTGGCAATGGATTTCCGGTGGTTTTCATTGTGGTGTTATGCAATGCTTTTATGTTGATTGACCAGAGATTTTTCAATTACTGCATGAATGTTACAGAGCAGGGAGAAGTCAGAACTGCATTATGGGGTGCATATTATGGAAAATTTGCGGCACTGGTTGGCATTGGCAGTGTACTGGTATGTCTGGCAGTACACAGTCATATTGGAAAGATTGCAATGGCTTATGAGAAAGAAGAATATCGTCTGATGCGTGACCGGATGGGCAATGCAGTTAAGAAACTCTGTATCACAGCATTTCCAATTGCTATTTATATGGCGGTACTTGCTGAGGCCTTGGTGAAAAGTTTCTTTAAAGGGGAGAATGCACTGGCAATTTCCTTATTAAGACAGGGCACTGTCATGATTGTTTTCTATGCTTTGGCTTACTTGTTTGGACAAATTATGTTAAAGATACGAATGACGAAAGAGCTGCTTCTGTCGGTTTCTGCTGCCTTTGTTATTCATCTTACCGCCCTCTATTTTCTGGTACGGAAAGCGTTACTGGGAGGAGCAGGAGTTGTTTATTCTGTGATTATTTTTACCGCAGTATTGGCAATTATGTGTTTTGTTTTAACAAGCAGAAAAGTTAAATATCGGCAGGAGTGGGTTGCTAGTGTGGCGTTTCCGGCAATTTCTGCCTGTGTGGCAGGATTAGTAGCAATGCTTTTAAATAAATTGCTGTTTTCCATGGTAGGAGGTTTGATGACGGTTGTAATCAGTTGCCTTATCAGTACGATTTTATACATCATTATGCTGATTGTGCTTCGTGTGGTAAATGAAGGAGAACTTACCAGAATGCCATTCGGAAACATTTGGATTACGCTGGGAAGAATGATTGGTGTTTTATAACAAAAATTGAATAAAAAGTTTTTTTTGACTGATACTGAATACAAAGGATTTTGTGAGAAAGGCAAGGCTTATCGTAAATGAGGTTGTTAAAACGTATCAGTCTTTTTTGTGTTATTGGAAGTGCTTTGTTTTTGTCCGGCAGTTATGCTGCGTTACGGATGGAACAATTTTTTTATCCCAATCGTTATGAAAAAAGTCTGGAGGAGCAGAAAATAGAAGCAGGAGGGCCAACCTATACAGATGGAACTATGGTCGTGGAAGAAGAGCCGGTAATAGAGGCTATTGTAGAAGAAAGTCCGGTTATTACAGCAGATACCAGATATTTTATTGAGGAAGTGAATCTGTCTGAGGGAACGATAGAAGAAAAAGAGGAAATAATTCCTGTGAAATACATTGGCATGGACAGAGAAAGCCTGATAGAAGAATTGAAGGTATATGACAGCAATCCGGCTTTGATGGATTTGGAGCAGGGATTTGAAACCATTGAACTTTCTGGATTTTCCAAAGAAAGAGTGGTTGTCTGTAAGTATTATCGTTCCGAGCCGGAAGAGCAGGGGTTCTATCTGATGGTAGCCGACCATTTTGTCATTGTTTATAAGCAAGATAAGAAGACAATTTATATGAATACCGACATTTTATTGGAAAATCTAAGTCAAGAACTGCAGGATGAGATTATTCAGGGAAAATATATGGAGAATGAGCAGGCGTTGTATAATTTCCTTGAGTCTTATTCCAGTTAGTGATATGATAAAAAATAATGTAAACTTGTCCTAAATAGAGGATACAAATAGAATAACAGGAAAGATAACAATCGGAAATGGAAAAGAAAATTGCAGTAATTGGCGGCGGTGCTGCCGGAATGATGGCAGCGATACAGGCAGCAAGAACTGGCGCAAAAGTTGAACTTTATGAGCGAAATGACAGGGTTGGAAAGAAAATACTTGCTACCGGTAATGGAAAATGCAATTTTTCCAACCGGGATATGAGTGCACAGGCATATTATGGCAGTATAAGAGAACGTTATGATACCTATTTCGGGATATTTAATGAAAAGAACACTATTGATTTTTTTGCAAAAGAAGGCATGCTGGTAAAAGATAGAAATGGTTATCTGTATCCGGCATCGGAACAGGCAACTACCGTACTTGATATATTGAGATTTGCATTAGAGAAAGAAAAAATAGCTGTGTACACCGATTGCATGGCAGAATCGATTCGTCCTATGAAGGATGGAAGATTACAGGTGAACAAGGATAAAGTATATGATGCAGTTATTCTTGCATGTGGAGGCAAAGCAGCACCGAAAACGGGTTCGGATGGAAATGGTTTTCAAATTGCAGGAGCACTGGGGCATCATGTGACAGAGGTGGTGCCTGCACTGGTACAGCTTCGCTGTAAAGAGGAGTTTTTCAAAATGGTTTCTGGTGTCAGAACCACAGCGGAACTGACTCTTTTTATAGGGGGAACGAAAAGAAACTGCGTACAGGGCGAATTACAGCTTACGGATTACGGTATTTCCGGTATTCCAGTCTTTCAGTTCAGCCGTCAGGCTGCTTACGCACTGAAACAAAAAGAGAAGGTAACGGTGGCAATCAATTTTCTGCCTCAGTTTGAACGGAAAGATGCAGACGAATATAAGAAGTTCTGGCAGGAACGATGGAATCGTCAGAAAAAACAGAATCTGGAGCAGTTTCTGACTGGCATTGCCAATAAGAAAATCAATCAGCTTGTAATCAAACTGGCAGGCTGTAAACCATTTGAGAAAGCAGGAGAATTAGCAGCCTGCAAACGAGAAAAAATAGAAGACCTGTATCATTGCCTTATGGTAACGGTGCAGGACACAAATGGATTTGAACAGGCACAGGTCAGTGCCGGAGGAATCCTGGCAGATGAAGTGACGGATACGTTAGAATCCAAATTGGTAAAAAATCTGTATTTTGCCGGAGAAATCCTAGATATGGATGGCATCTGCGGTGGATATAATCTGCAGTGGGCATGGACAAGCGGCAAGATTGCAGGCTGTGCGGCTGCCAGACAAAAATAATGAAAAAATTTGAGAAAAGATTATGATAAGAATAAATCAGTTAAAAATGCCCCTTGTACATTCCGAAGAGGAATTGCTAACGAAGGCAATAAAATTATTACATATCAATAAGGAGGATATTCTTTCCTGGAGCATCCGCAAGAAATCCATTGATGCCAGAAAGAAGCCGGATATTTATGTTATTTATGTGCTGGATATTGCAGTAAAAAAGGAAGAACAGGTTTTCAAACGGATAAAAGGAAATCAGATACAAAACGTGGAAGAGAAAAATTATCTTTTCCCTAAAAAAGGAAATTTATCACTTTCCCACAGACCGGTTATTATTGGAACCGGTCCGGCAGGCTTGTTCTGTGGTTATCTGCTTGCCAGAGAAGGATATCGACCGCTTCTGTTAGAACGTGGTAGAAATGTGGAAAACAGGCAGAAAGACGTAGAAAAATTCTGGCAAAGCGGTGTGCTTGATACGGAATCAAACGTACAGTTTGGAGAAGGCGGCGCAGGTACTTTTTCGGATGGAAAATTAAATACTTTAGTGAAAGATAAATTTGGCAGAAACAGGGAAGTGCTCCGTATTTTTGTAGAGGCAGGAGCACCCGAAGAAATATTATACGAAGCAAAACCACATATTGGAACCGACGTTCTGATACGGGTTGTACACAATATGCGGGAACAGATTATCTCGTGGGGCGGAGAAGTCCGGTTTGAAACCAAAGTTACCGATTTGCTGGTGGAGCAGGATGCGGATAAGAAAAGGTTGAAGGGACTTGTACTAAATGGAGCAGAGGTGTTAGAAACAGAGGCAGTTGTACTTGCTATTGGACACAGCGCAAGAGATACCTTTCAGATGCTGTATGAGCGAAAGGTTTCAATGGAAGCAAAGTCTTTTGCAGTGGGACTGCGGGTGGAACATCCTCGTAAAATGATGAACCAGATACAATATGGTATGGAAGAAAGTTCGTATCTGCCAACTGCAAGTTATAAGGTAACAGCGCAGACCAGTAATGGCAGAGGGGTTTATTCTTTCTGTATGTGTCCCGGCGGGTACGTAGTAAATGCTTCTTCGGAAGAAAACCGACTGGCGGTAAATGGAATGAGTTACAGTGGACGGAATGGAGAGAACAGCAATAGTGCCATTATTGTTACCGTTACACCAGAAGATTTTGAGGGAGAACATCCCTTATCCGGGATTGCATTTCAGCGGAAATTGGAGAAAAAAGCATTTGAATTGGGACAGGGTTGTGTTCCTGTAGAAAATTATGGAACTTTTTATGAAGCAGTAACAGGTAAAAAAGCAGAGGCCTCTGAGATTGTGAAGAAATATCCAACTTTTGCACCTGCAATCAAAGGTGCCTGCAAAACAGCTCCGGTACATGAGATTTTACCGGAAGATTTGCAGAAATCCTTTGTGGAAGGAATGGAACAGTTTGACAGAGTGCTGCCCGGATTTGCAGACAGCGGAACTTATGTGTCGGGGATTGAAAGCAGAACCTCTTCTCCGGTTCGGATTCATAGAGGAGAAGATGGACAGTCCCAGATAAGCGGTCTTTTTCCCTGCGGAGAAGGTGCAGGCTATGCAGGAGGGATTACTTCTGCAGCAATGGATGGCATGCTGATAGCTGAGAAAATTGCAGCAAGATATCAGCCGATGGGTAAGAATTGTATATAAGGATGAAAGGATAGTAGAGAAAAATGGCAGACATAAGAGAGATGATTAAGGATAAAAAGAGAATCGTCATTAAAATAGGGTCTTCTTCTTTACAACATGCAGAAACCGGGGACTTAGACTATACCAAACTGGATGTACTGGTAAGAGAGTTGTGCGATTTGAGAAATCAGGGAAAAGATGTTGTACTTGTTACTTCTGGTGCAATTGCAGTTGGAAAGAAGGCAGTTCATCTGAAAGAAACAGAGGAGGATAATCCGATTGCAGTAAAGCAGGCATGTGCAGCAGTGGGAC
>CAYVUF010000076.1:0-3987 GCA_964454605.1 uncultured Bacteroides sp. | reverse complement strand
ACGACTGATGATGACTTACCAGAAGATTTTTGCAGAATATAATCAGGTGGCAGCTCAGATTTTGATGACAAAGAATACAATTGTTGACAATCTGAATCGTTTTAATGCGCAGAATACTTTTGCGGAGCTTTTTAAATTGGGAGTTATTCCGATTGTGAATGAAAACGATACCGTTGCTACTTATGAAATTGAAATTGGTGATAATGATACCCTTTCTGCTATTGTAGCTTCTTTGGTTGGCGCGGATTTACTGATTTTATTATCGGACATTGATGGACTTTATACAGATGACCCGCATAAAAATCCAGGGGCAGAGTTTATTGAAGTGGTAGAGGAACTGACACAGGAGCTTATGGATATGGGCAAGGGTTCTACAGGAAGCAGCGTGGGAACTGGCGGAATGAATACGAAATTGCAGGCGGCGAAGATTGCCAACAGCACCGGCGTAGATATGATTATTGCCAACAGCAAGGATATTAAAGTGATTCATCGCCTTTTGGATGGCAGAAATATTGGAACACTTTTTATGGCACATAAGGATGCTTCATTTGATTTACCCTTATATGTGCAGCAGATGCATAAATAGCAGAAGTAATATGGATTTTTATCTGGAAAGAGGTAATTAGTAATGGAAAAAGAAGTTAAATGTGGTACGATGGCAGAAATGGTACAGCGTATCAATGAACTATATCATAAATCCCAGGCAGAAGGTTTGACCGAAGATGAGAAAAAAGAGCAGGCTGAGCTTAGGAGTGCTTATGTGGCAAATGTCAGAGCAAATCTGAGAGGGCAGCTGAACAACATTTCTATCGTAGAAAAAGATGGCTCCATTACTGATTTGGGCGAAAAATTTGGGACAAAAGGAACGCATTAAAAGAAGAGGCTGTATGGATAAGATAGTTGCTATCAGGGAAGAAAAAAGAACATTACGGAAAAAGATTCTGCAATGCCGAAAGGAAATACCGCCTGCCAAACGGGAAGAGAAAAGTGAGCAGATAAGGCAGAAGTTGTATCAGATGCCGGTTTATCAAAAAGCAGATGTTCTGCTTGCTTATGCAGAGTATCAAAGCGAAGTGATTACAACACCTGTTATACAAAAAGCACTTGCGGAAGGAAAGGCAGTTTTTTGCCCCACAGTGCAGGGTGAAAATATGGAATTTTACCAGATAAATGATTTGGAAGAATTGCAGGAAGGTTATAAGGGAATCCGGGAACCCTTGCCGAAATCAGAACGGAAAATGCATCTGGACCAAATGCCGGAAAAGCAGATTCTGATGCTTATGCCGGGAGCAGTGTTTGATACAGAAAGGCACCGTATCGGATATGGCAAGGGATTTTATGACAGATACTTAAATGGAATATTGTATACCGCGGATGAAAGGTCAGGACAGAAGCCGGATTCCGGCATCAGTACCGTTGCACTTGCTTTTTCCTGTCAGGTGGTAGAAAAACTTCCGGCAGAGGAGCATGATGTTTGTCCGGATATGCTCCTGACAGAGAAAGAAATTTATAGCAAGCCATAGCAGAGCAGGAAAAAGGATGGAAGGGGAAAGAAAATGAATTATTTAGAAGAAATTGGAACAAAGGCTGTTGCAGCAAAGTTCCAGTTACAAACTTTAACAACGGAAAGAAAAGATAAAGCATTACAGGCAGTGGCAGAGGCTTTCCTTACGCGAAAACAGGAAATGATAGAAGCAAATGCCAGAGATTTGGAAATCGGAGAAGCAAACGGTATGCATCCGGGGATGTTAGACCGTCTTAGATTAAATGAAGAACGTATTCAGGGAATGGCAGAAGGACTGGTGCAAATCAGTCATTTAACAGACCCATTAGGCGAGGTTCTGGAACAGTTTGACCGACCAAACGGACTGCATATTTCGAAGGTGCGGGTGCCTCTTGGGGTTATCGGCATTATTTATGAATCCAGACCCAATGTAACAGCAGATGCTTTTGGACTCTGCTTTAAAACCGGAAATGTTGTCATTTTGAAAGGCGGTAAGGATGCGATTCATTCCAACATGGCAATTACAAATATTATCCGGGAAACTTTAGAGAAAGAAGGCATTTTAGCAGATGCGATTCAGTTAATTGAAAAGACAGAACGACAGATAACCAATGAATTTATGAGAATGAATCAATATGTTGATGTGCTGATTCCAAGAGGTGGTGCAGGACTGATTCGTGCAGTGGTCGAGAACAGCACCATCCCAGTCATTGAAACAGGAACTGGAAACTGTCATATTTTCATTGACGAAGATGCTGATATTGAAAAAGCAATTCCTATCATTATCAATGCAAAAACCCAGCGCATTGGTGTATGTAATGCCTGTGAGTCGCTGGTTGTCCATGAAAAAATTGCCAGAAAACTGCTCCCTGCACTGGGCAAGGCGCTTCAGGAAAAAAATGTGGAAATGCGCGCAGATGAAAAGATAAGAAGTATTTTACCGGAATGCAAGGAGGCGACAGAGGAAGATTTTGGAACCGAATATCTGGACTATATTATTTCCATGAAAACGGTTGCATCTGTTGAGGAAGCAATTGCCCATATTAACCGCTACACAACCAAACACTCAGATGCCATTCTGACTGAAAACAAAGAACACGCACAGATGTTTTTACAGGGAATTGATTCTGCCTGTGTTTATGTGAATGCCTCAACCCGGTTTACCGACGGTTTTGAATTTGGATTTGGTGCAGAAATCGGCATCAGTACCCAGAAGCTTCATGCCAGAGGTCCAATGGGATTAAAAGAATTAACTACCTATAAATATACAATTATAGGCAATGGACAGACCAGAAATTAGGAGTTTACATGAAACAATATTATTTAGCACCCTTAGAAGGCATTACTGGATATGTATATCGAAATGCCTACCATGCTTATTTTACACCGATGCATAAATACTTTACGCCTTTTATTGAAACTCATACCAAAAGAAGTTTCAATGCGAGAGAGTTGAATGATATTTTGCCGGAGCATAATCAGGGGATGTATGTTGTTCCTCAGCTTTTGACTAATCAGGCAGAAGACTTTCTACGTACAGCAAAAGATTTGGAAGCAATGGGATATCAGGAAATCAATCTGAACCTGGGTTGTCCTTCAGGAACTGTAGTTTCCAGAAAGAAGGGTGCAGGCTTTCTATCCGTACCGCAGGAACTGGATGCTTTTCTGGAAAAGATTTTTACAGAAATAAGGATAGATATTTCTATAAAAATAAGAATTGGAATGAAAGAACCGGAAGAGTTTGAAAATCTGCTTGCCATTTATAATAAATACCCAGTAAAGGAACTGATTATTCATCCGCGTGTCAGAGAAGATTATTATAAAAATACGCCCAATCTCGCTGTTTTTGAGAATGCATTGAAAGACAGCAAAAATCCGGTTTGCTATAATGGAGATGTTTTTACAAGGGAGGATGCAAGGCGAATACAGCAAAGATTTGTTTCGGATGGCATACCCGAAGGAAACTTGTCAGCGATGATGCTTGGCCGAGGTGTGATTGCAAATCCGATGTTATTAGAACAGATTACAGGGAAAGAAATAAAGGATGCAAAACAGAGATTATATGCTTTTCATAATCAGATTCTGTCCGATTACAGTAAGGTGATTTCTGGGGATAAAAATGTTTTATTTAAAATGAAAGAGTTATGGAGTTATTTAGGAAGAAGTTTCACAGAATCTGAGAAATATTGCAAAAAAATCAGAAAAGCAGAATGTATTCGGGAGTATGAACAGGTTGTAGCCAGTTTGTTCCGGGAACGGGAGATTGTGAATGCAAAATAGGTTTTACCATGTGAATCAGATAAGAAGTTATAAGTTAAAAAAATCAGGACATTTACCGAACTTGTTTAGAGAAAAAGAACGGTAGATGTCCTTTTTGTTTTCAAGAAAATTGCTCAAATCTAATAACAATTTCTGGGTACACAAAAATGCAAATATATATTGACAAAATAGTTGAAGTAGAATATTATACATATGAACAGATG
>CAYVUF010000075.1:0-9024 GCA_964454605.1 uncultured Bacteroides sp. | reverse complement strand
TTTTTCACCCATTATTTCTAGTTTCACACTTTTTTAGTACCAATCCAGTACCAAAGATATTTTTCATCATTGTATGTAGTTCCGGTGGCTTGCAGGTTATTTGCATTATTCAGAGAATAATCGTCTGATGGTTTGCAAGTCCACATAGAAATTATAAATGGTAGACAAGCGTTTGGCAAGGGGAAGTTTCACCAGCTAAATACAAATTTAGTTTATACCTATTTGATACAATCCTTCAGTTCTTTAATAAACATTTCAACTTCATCATTCATTTCTGTCATTATTATATAAAAATTCCTAACTAATGTTTTACCATCGACAACTAAATATTTTCTTAATTCTTCAAACCAATCATGATAATCATAACCATCAATTGTTGCCAACATAGTAATAATTTGTCCTTTATCCCTTCCCATTATGTTACAAAACTTATCTACATTTATCTCGCTATGCAAATAATCCCTATACAATTCTTCCAAAGGCTTATTACCCGGTAAAAATAACCAATTCCAATTTAATTTTTTCGTATTCAGACGTTCTCTCATATCGCCATCATATACACCGATAATATTATATTTCATTTTGTCACTGGTAGGAAACTCTAACCGTTGACTTATAGCATTTTCTCCACCATTCGCCACATCAATTGTATACTTTTTTAAAACATAGGGTGCCTTATCCTCTAAAATGATTGATAAAAAATCACACGCAACTCTGTCTTCCACAAACAGAACACCCATATTATTCTGTTTGATACCTAATATATCCTCTGCCATCATACTATCACTCGGTTTAATAATCGTAGCCATATTCCCAATCCTACTAATTATCCTTATATTTTCATTCCTTATATGCTCTAACAGATACGGTGAATGCGTGGTCAAAATAATCTGCAATCCTTTTTCTGCTATCTTTTTTCCCAAATAATTTGAAAAATGCATTTGAGAACTTATACTTATATATGTTTCAGGTTCTTCAATAATTACAATTGTATCCGAATTACATTTATTTATGCACCAAAACAAATAAAAAAGGAAATGCTCACCTTTTCCCATACTACGGGAATCATACTCAATTTGATCTATTTCCACCTCAAAATATGGTACTGTTCCCAATCCCTCAATATCTTCAAATTCCCATATTTTACATTTTTCATATTTCTTTCCTGTCAAATAACTGATTTCTTCAACTTCTTCTTGTGATAGTTCATAATCCTCATTTTGTTCTAACAAATCTTCGAAATTTGCCTGTTTTATATTAAATTCTTGTATTTTGGTATTTTCATCACAATCCAAATATTTTATATATTCTAAATCACCACCTTTATCACTAAACTGCTCACCTACAATATTTGAACACATTAATTGCTTATTATTATATTCAAATCTTCCATTTATGTTAGCTGAAGTTAATTTATGTAAATCGCTATCGCTTAGCTGGACACCTATTATAGATTTTATTGCTGAAATTATGGTGCTTTTACCTGCTCCATTAAGACCACATATCGCTGTAATACCCTTAGAAAAAGACATTGTCTGTAATTCGTTATATCCATTAAGTTGTATCTCCATTAAGCTATTGGTATACTTCCTTCTATACACTTTTTCCCAATAATCTGTCTCTTTTGCTTTTCTCATTAAAATCTTTCCCCCCAATTATATAATTCAGCTACCTTCTCAAGTGTATAATTGAAATTCTCATATTCGCCAAATATATCAACTGCGTATCTCAAAACTTCAGTATCCTGTCCCAAAAGCATATCTCGAAATAGTGTAATAATAATATCTCTATATATAATCGAAAGTGCATCAGTACTTCCCATACTAGCACGCTGATTAAAAGTATTCAACATAATCTCAAAGAATGGAATTTTTTTCTGCATTTCAGCAAATTTTTTTTCATATTTATTTTCAACCTTTTTGTATTTTCCTTTAATATAAGCTCTACAAAACTCTAAAGTCCCCATCGTTTGCTGTATATCTGAGATTTCTAATTCTAAATTCTCACGAATATATACAAACCAACTAAATGTTGTCGCTTTATTAAATGAAAACTTAAAATCATTCCACCCTATAACACATTTCATAAATTTTGTTATAGTCTCATCTGCAATTTCTATACACTCGTCTGAAAACGGAGACGCCTGCCTATACTTAACTGATATATCATTAGAAGTAATTTTTTTCTTAAGTGTTCCCACTTCAATTGCAAAACAAAATTTAGATATTATTTCATCATAAGCAAGTCTCGAATTTGAAAACCCTATCGTTTCTTTTTTTGCACCTAATTCCACAAATCTATTCGCCAACTGCCGCACTTGATCTCTAGTGACACCCACATACGCATTTCTCTGCTCTGCAGAGGTTAAAGATGTTGGTTGATTTAAGCGATAGAATAATTCTGCCGGTTCCTGCGCTTTATATTCTGTCAGTCTAATAATTACAATACTATATTGTCTAAACTGCCTTTGCCATTTTAATGAAAGATCCTTGTAATATTTTCCATCTAATTCTATAATCTCTTCATCTTGCGGAAGAATAGTTCCATCAATGCAAATTTCATTGTTATAAAAATCACGTATCGCTGCTAATCTCTGCTGTCCATCTAATACTTCATCAACGGACTCCTTATTATGTATAACGTGTATTGGCGGAATTTTCCAGCCTCTCAAAATAGAATCAATCAACTTCTGCTTTTTTTGAAGTGTCCAAATTTCTCCCCTTTGAAAATCAGGCTGTAAATCTATATCCTTATTTGCTATTCTGTTTACAATTGTTTCTATTTCTAAATCCGTTGATTCGCATTTCATTTTTTTCCATTCTCCAATCTTCTTAAAATACTTTTCAGTAGCAACAATTGATAATCTCTGTTCACTAAAACTGGAACTTTACATCTTCGGCACAACCGAACTCCAATCTGGTATATTCTTTGTCATATCCCATTTACCAACACGCATTTTCTTGATTTTCTTACCATCTCCAAAATCCAGTAAATCTTCTCGCTTAAATGACACTATCAATTTACGCAAACTACCCAAATCTGCTGATGTCAAGAGAAATGCTTCCTCAGGATCTACAAGTTTGCAATATGCCCATAGTTGTCCTAGATCACGCAATGTTAATTTCGTTTTCTTGGCTTCGATAAAGAATAACTTTGCTTTTTCTTGCTTTCTTGCAATTCCGAGCACATCAATCTGTATATCCACACCATTTGCCATTTCATTGACTATATCATACTTCGCCAATGCTCTATCCAAACGCTCACTGTGAGTGTCTGCCACTATAATTTGATATCCTTTGTATTTGTCTGTTAAGTACTGCTCCAGCCATTTTCTCATTGGCTCATACAATTCTTCCTCTAACATTTCAATCCTCTTTATATCCTAAATCTTCTGCAATTTCTTTCCATGAATCATAATGTTTTCCACGAATTTCTTCTGGGATAAAATCGTCATTTTCCCCTGGGTGAATAGGCTTGTTTTTCTTCTTACCTGTTAATTCCCAGTAATATCTATGAGTCACATCACTTGTTCTTTTCCCTTGACTTTCAATAAATATCATATGTTCATTTGCAAAATGATCTAAGGCTTCTTTTTTATGTAATACTGCAAATCCTATAGGCTGATACTCCACCGCCCAAACCTTTACCTGATGCTCTTTCTTCCAAAAATCCGGTTTTCCTTCATTATACTTTTTCAAGTTTCCATCTCTCATATTAGGATGTCCCCAATCAATATTCTGAACTGGAATATCAACACTCTTCAACAAATTACAAAAATCTGATACCAATCCCCAATTCTGCGGTATTTCAAAATATACTCTATGTGCCTCTTTATTGAAGAAATAATTACTTCTCCTAATATAGCCTGTTACATCCGCAAAACCCTTTATGAACTGTTTTCTCTCATCAAGTGTAAATCCAAACACTTCTGAAGAAATCCTGACATTATCATGTGATGTAGCAGCACCAATATATCTCATAATCTCACGCATAAGGTAATCTTCATTTGGCTTTCTGAACGAAACATAAGATACATTTGCACTTTGACTAAATGTAAGACTTGTCCCAAGTAATGGTTCCAACACTTCTCTTATATCTGTAACACTTGCCTTTACATAGATACCCACATCTCTCTGAAATTCCGTTTCCAATTTTTTATGCGGTATCTCGATAGCAACTGTTGTTTCAGACGGTCCTCTCTGCACTTCCCCGTTGCCTGTTATCATTCCCAATAAATATGCCATTTCATTATTCATTCACGTCACCTTCTATCTTAAATGTAGCTTCTTTCATCTTTTCCGGTTTAAAAAAAGTATCATATGGTGAAACAAACACCATAGCTTCTGGACTTTCATTTCCAAGTAATTTTTCAAGATAATCTATTTTTATCAAATAATAATTTTCTGCTTCATCCCTCATTTTTTTCATTTCATTTGAGGTCATTACAAACAATCCATTCTTTCTTTTGCTGGATTTCACCTCAATATATAATTCTCTGTCAGGTAAGAATACAACTATGTCACAGCCTTGTCCAACTGATTTATCTACCCATTCTTCCCCTATACGGACACCTTTATTAAACCACTCTACCGTATATTGTTCTGCTGCAATACCAAGTGTTTTAAGCAAATCCTCATCTTTTGCAATAAGCATTTTATATATGTAGTTTTCTCCAAGCCAGCCTAAATTAAAAAGCTGCTCTCTTGTAAAACTACTTTTTTCTTCTCCACTATGCTTAGTTTTTCTTACTTTTGATTTTATGCTTGTCTTTGGCTGTACTAAATCAGGATTCGGAAGATTATCTTCTTTCATTTTCTCTGCAAGATGATTGAGAAAATCCGAATACACACTGAACCCCTTCTCAAAACTTCTAATATAATTATCACCCTTTGCTCTAACTAAGTGACGTATATGGGTTTCATCCTGTAGTTCCTTTGTAAACCTAAAACCGTACTCCTTAACCAATTCCGCAATGAAGCTTGTATCATTAATACGATTCCTATATTTTTCATCCAACTGTTCCAACAAGAAATCCGGACAACCTTCTGTGTCATTTAAATAAATGCGAAATTGATAACCAAACTTACTTTTTGCCTTGGTAACATAAGGAAATTCCATTGAATATTTATCCCGATATTCTTCTTTAAACTTTTCTAATCTATCCGCCGGAACAGTTGCTTCAATCATATCTATAACGCCTGGCTTTGCCAAATATCCTATCGCTTCAAACTTATCTTCATCCGACTTCCATTCAATTTTACTCAACAGAACCACCTCATTTCTTTATCTAAGCATCAACTATGCATAACAATATTCTTCACCATACCATTTTTTCGCACTAATTTTTCGCATTTCCTTCTCAATATGGTCTTTGTCATTTACCGTCAGCTGATATATTTCGTATACAATATCATTTAATTCTTCATTCAGTTTGAACCATTCTGCATCCATATACTCTACTTCTTCCATTCTGTTAACAATGTCAACAACTTTTTCAAATGCTTCATCATCAACAACAATAGGAATGTCATTCAAATATTTAGCATCGGTATGAATCGTCAAGCGTGAATTATTGAATCCGAAACGAATAAGGAAATAATTGCATACCCTTGAATGCAACAATCCAAGTATATATTTACACATCTTTGTATTTTCAAGTTTCACTGTCGTTACAGTTTCTGAAGGTTTTAAATTACCACCAAAGCTTGCTGTAATCCCTGCTTCTGCACTAAATATATTCTGAATAAATATTTGATTCCCCTCTTCCGGAACTTCTAAATCCTTAAATCCAAATTTGCGAATCTGCTTTCCACGAATTGCATCTTTTGACTTATCTCGTCCTCTTCTGATATTTTCCGCACAAACCTCTGCCAACTGTCCATATGACCCCTTCAGCTTATCATAAATAGGTACTTCATTATTATCCGTAAAAACAATTATCTCATTGGTATAGTAATCCTGTGCCACCTCTGACATAAATTCAATTTTACCCTTGTTATACTGATAAAATCGAATTTTATTATCCTCTTTGTAACTGTTCTGAAATGTCAAGACAATCTGTTCCCCTCGAACAGTTTTAAAATGAATTCCTAATTCAATTACTGAAACTAATCTTTTTTCCTTAAGCAATGTTTGTCGCAACATCTTATATGAAGATATATGTAACAAATTTTTAGGTATTATAAAAGAAACATATCCTTCTTCCTTTACAATCTCAAACGAACGATATATTGCAGCAACAAACAAATTACTTCCAGAATCCCTTACAATTTTCATAAATTCCGGTGTCGTTGCAATATCTACATCTTTACCCAATGGTGCATATGGAGGATTACCAATCACATAATCAAACTTTGTTTTCTTAACTTTTTTAAGGACTTCCTGACCACTTTTACCTAATGTATCCATACAAAAAATACTCTCAAGTCTTGTTAATTCCTTACATTTCTTAACTGTCTTTAAATCGAAATCACAGCCTGTAATATCTGTATAATCTTTTTGCTTCAAGCAGTGGAGAAAGCTTCCTGTCCCGCAACTCGGATCAATAATTGAAGCAGTCTTTGGAATATCAAGAAAATCTATAATTGCATTTGCCAACTCCACATCTGTATAAAAAATTCCGTTATTCTTTTTGTATTCTTCATCCAAAGAATTTTCATATGATAAACTATTTTCTGAAAACATATTACTCTTCTTCATAATAATTCTCCCATATTTCATTTGCTATTGCCTCTGCCATCAATGGTGGTACAGCATTTCCAATCTGACTCCTAATGTAAAATTTACTTCCATAAAATACAAAGTTATCATCAAAACTCTGTATCCTTGCCGCTTCTCTTGGTGTTATTGCCCGATTCAATTCCGGGTGAGAATTAGTACCATTCGATGGTGTATCAAACCTTGTATCTATTGTCGGTGAAACTGCATCCCATACTAATCGTCCCCAGGTTGTATTAAACTTCTGTTTTCCTCTCATTTCTTCTGGCAAATATTCCTTTCCCTTTTCAGGCGGAATCATAGCAAGTTTTTTTAATGCAACATCCGAATGCGCTGATGCCTTATGATTATATAATTTTTTACTATTTCTCCTCATCATACGTTGATAATCTGTTTGAGCCTCTGTTATATAGTCTAATTCAAAATCGCCTTCTGCCGATTCAAGGTATGCTAAATCAGAAATAGCCTCTCTTACTGTAATAACCTCATCTGTTCCAAGAGGCAAAGGGATTTTTTTACTTTTAGAACATATAAAAATTGCTCTTTCCCTTCCTTGCGGAACACCAAATCTTTTAGCATTTAAAATCCCATAGGACACTTTATATCCTAACTTTTCAATATAATTTAAAATCTCATCTTTAAACCATCCTCCTGCCGTTGATAAAAGACTTTTTACATTTTCAATAACAAACACTTCTGGCTGCACTTCTTCAACTATATGCAAATATTCTTTAAACAGGTAATTTCTTGGGTCATCCAGACCCAATTTTTTCCCTTTCATTGAAAACCCCTGACATGGTGGTCCACCTATTATCATATTAACCTTTTCTGTCTTTGATTTACTAATAATATCATTTTTTATTTCTTCATCTGTGATATCACCAGTAACAACGATTGTTTCCGGCATATTTTTTTTAAATGTATCTGCTGCTTTTTCATTAAAATCCAATGCTACCACAGTCTTAAAATGTTTGTTTCTATGCATTCCATAGGAAAAACCGCCTGCACCACAAAACAAGTCTAATATCCTAAATTCAGCGATTTCATTCATAGTAATTCCACCTTCAAATATATTTCCATTTGTATCTTATTTCATATTAACACAAATAACTGTCCAATATTCAGTACTCACTCTGCTTTTTGGTTACACTTTTCTAAATCTTTTACGATTAACTCTAATGTGCTTGAATTATTTAACACTTGCTTTCCCAAAAACAACTCTGGCTTATCACAATTTCTAAAACTTCCACTTAGCCAATTATTTTTATTCGCAAATTTAACATAGTAATACCTTTTGTTTCTTTTATCATATAGGAAAAGCACATAATCTTCGCAATCTTTTTCTAAAGTATCATACCATACTCGCTTCATTTTGAATGTATTACCATCATTAATCCAAAACAAAACATTTGTATTTCCAACCTTAAATATATTTATACTCTTTTCTGCTTTAATCTTAGTATATTCTATCTTGTGCTTATCTAATAATTCTATAATCGTCATTTCAAAAATATCCTTCCATATTTCTTATTTCATTGTATTCAAATGAATAAAAAAACCCAAAATAATTCTATCATATTTTGCAAAATTTCTCTACAATAAAATGGTTACATTTTAGTGAACTTTGTCTAATTTTCAAAAGATTACATAGCACTATAGCAAGGAGCATTGGACTATCGTCCTCTGCCCCTTTCCTCATTCTTCCTGTCAGTCTCCTTCTCCATCTGCATTTCCACAGTCTTATCATAAATCCTCTGATAATCCTCATACATTTCATCCATCGACTGCCTGAATCCAACAGCCTTCATCACAGCAGAATACAGTTTCAAATTATAATTACTATCCTCCACTTGAAATTGAAACAGCACTGCTTTTTCTTTATCTGTAAGACTACTGTATGAAACCTCCAACTTCACCATAGCCTTTAAGATTTCAACTACACGCAGTCCGGTTACATATTTTTCCATTCCCTCATATAAAACCTTTGCCTCTGCCATAATCTCATCAATACCGGCTTTGTGTCCCATTTCATAAAACATTGCCTGTACTACATTCACTACTGTATCAAAGCTACGCATACCGACAAATCCAGTCGCCTTTGCTTTTTCTTCCGGTGTCATCTGACAGTACATTTCATAGGTCAGTTTATTTTGTGTGATATTGTTGTCTGTCGCAGCGTCTCCCGTTACTGTGTCTTCCGTTACTACATTTCCCATCACCACCTTACCTGTAACAACTTCTTCCATTGCCACCCTCATCGGCTCTGCTTCCATTTCAGTCACATCAACCACTGGCTCTGTCATAACA
>CAYVUF010000074.1:0-9034 GCA_964454605.1 uncultured Bacteroides sp. | reverse complement strand
AACTATGGGGAAGCATATATTGACAAGGCTATATGATTTTGATATTCTGTTAATAAGTTAACCGTTTAACTAACGGAAGCCGAAATAAGAATGAATGTCGCAGAAACACTGATGTTAACAGAGTCACAGACAGAAGGAAAGTGATTCTGCAACAGCAGCAGAAACAGAACAATAGAAGGTTACATTCTGAGAGAAGATAATTCAGTCGTAGAAATGATACGAGAACTATGGGAGTTTAGGTGACATCAAAGGAGGAAGAACGATGAGCGTTTCAACAGGAAAGAAAGGCAAAGATGCCAGAATGGCAGGAGTATTGATGCCGGTTGCTTCTCTTCCGTCAGCGGATGGGGTTGGTAATTTTGGTAAGGAAGCATACAAGTTTGTAGATATGCTTGCGGACATGGGAATCAGAATATGGCAGATTTTACCATTGAATCCATTGGGATATGGTAATTCACCATATCAGCCATTTTCATCTTATGCAGGAGATGAGCTTTATATTGATTTAGAGCTTCTGGCAAAAGAGGGATATCTTACAGAGAACAGAGAAAGCTATGAAGCAGGTGAAAATCCGAACCGGATTGCATATGAGAAAGCAAGAGCGTACAAGATAAAGTATTTGAAAGAAGCCTATCAGGAATTTTATAAGAAAAGCTGGAACTCTCCGGAATTTGAAGAATTTCAGAAGAAAGAATGGGTATATTCTTATGCAGTTTTCGTTGCATTAAAGAAACAGAATAATCTGTGCTGCTGGAATGAATGGCCTAAGGAACAGCAGGACTGGATTCTGGATAAAAAATATGATATCAGTCATTTACAGGAAGAAATTCAGTATCAGATGTTTGCACAATATATGTTCTACAAACAGTGGATGGCATTAAAAGCCTATGCAAACAAGAAGAATGTATTGATTATGGGAGATATTCCTATTTACGTAGGAATTGATTCCCTGGATGTCTGGAGCTGCCGGGAAGACTTCCTTTTGGATGCAGAGGGAAAACCAAGTTTTGTAGCGGGAGTTCCACCAGATTATTTCAGTGCAACAGGACAGCGCTGGGGCAATCCAATTTATAACTGGGAAAATATGCAGAAGAAAAATTTTGTATTCTGGATAAATCGTCTGCGTTACAGCAGCGAACTTTATGATATTATCAGAATCGACCATTTCCGGGCTTTTGATACCTATTGGAAGATACCGGCAAGTTGCGATACTGCAATTGAAGGCGAATGGGTAGAAGCACCGGGATACGAGCTTTTCGATGAGATATACAGACAACTGCCGGATATTCAGATTGTGGCAGAGGATTTAGGTGATTTACGTCCTGAGGTATTGGAACTGCGCGACCATTACAACCTTAGGGGAATGAACATTGCAGAGTTTTCGATACCATTTACCGATGTGGTAAAGGAACATCAGTTGATATATACCGGTACCCATGATAATCAGACGGTCAAAGGCTGGTTTGATTCTCTGGATGCCAAAACCAAGGTAAAAGTGCGTAAAAATCTTGCAAAATATGGAAAAGCATGGGAAAGTTTTACCAAGAAGATGGTTCGTTTTGTGTATAGAAGCAATGCCAGTATGGCAATTATTCCAGTGGCAGACATTTTAGGCATAGGTGATGAAGCAAGACTGAATACGCCTGGAACAGTAGGAAGCCCGAACTGGGAGTGGAAGCTGACAGACTGGACTGCACTGGAAAAGGAAAAAGAAGAAATTGCTGAGCTTCTTCAAAAAGCAGGAAGAACCCCTTCATAAATACAGAGAAGGTGATTACAATGAATTTAAAAAGCATTGCGGAAAAAGCTGGTGTCAGTACAGCAACGGTTTCTAATGTTATCAATGGAAATCATCACAAGGTTTCCAAGGAAACACTGGCTAAGGTGTCAAAAATTATCGAGGAAAATAATTATCAGCCCAATGCTACGGCGCGGAGTCTGGCTTCTAAGGAAAGTAAAATCATTGGTGTGGCAATACCAAAAATCGGCAACGAAGAAAGTTTTGCAGTGAGTCCTTACAATACACAGATACTCGCGCTTCTGGAAAAGTATATCCGGAAACAGGATTATTATCTGATGATGCGTACCACGGGGGAGTACGAAGCAATAGCTCCTTTGTTTTCATCCTGGAATGTGGATGGTATGGTATTGCTTGGTGCATCGGAGAATGATGTGCAGGATATCCAGAAACAGCTTACGCAGGTGCCAACGATATTTGTTGATACTTACACAGATAAGCAGGAAATTGCAAATGTAGGAATTGATGATTATGAAAGTGGTTATCTGGTGGCTACCTATCTTTTGGGAAAAGGACATAAGAAAATTGCTTTTGTTGGTCCCAATGTGAATGATTCCAAGGTAATTCAGCGCAGGTATCAGGGATTTTGTGATGCTTGTGCAGAGAAAGGGATTGAGATAACACCGGACCATGTTTTTGAAACCTTTACATTGTATCAGCGGGGTGTCGCAATCGGCCAGAAAATTGCGATATCGGGGATTGGCTTTACCGCAGTTGCAGCTATGTCGGATATTGTAGCTTTTGGTGTAATAGAAGGATTAAGATTATGCGGCAGGAATGTGCCGAATGACATATCGGTTATTGGTTTTGACGATTTACCGGAATGTCGTTATTCTTATCCGAAACTGACAACGGTTTCCCAGAATCTTGATGAAAAAGTACGTCTGGTAGGAGAGTATTTATTTGAGATGATTCGCAATAAAGAGCTCCTTGTCGTGAATGAAAAAGTGGATGTGAAAATCGTCGAAAGACAGTCAGTGAAAGATATAAATTAAGGAGGGTATTGATTAGTATGGAGAAATGGTTGGAGAGTGTTTACAGTGATGGAACAGCTGAATTTGTCAGCAATCCGTCACCGGAACTTTTTGAAACAGTGAAGGTCAGAATCAGAATGTACGAGGATGCTCCGGTAAAGCACGTGTTCTTACGCTCGATTCCCAATGGTGCTGAGAACTTAGAAGAAGCATACATTGTTAAAAAAGAGCATGGATTGGTATATTATGAAGCACCATTAGCAATTACTGAGAACAGAATGCAGTATCATTTTTATATTGTGTGTGCGGATATTATATATTTTTATAATCAGAAAGAAATTACAACATATATGCCGGATCATACCTATGACTTTGTTCTGTTAGCGGATTATGTGCAGCCGGCATGGGTAAAGAAGGCAGTATTCTATCAGATTTTCCCAGAGCGTTTCTGCAATGGCAATCCAGAGAATGATGTGCAGGATGGCGAATATAGTCAAGACGGTCATCCGACTATCAAAATGAAAAACTGGGATGATAGGGCACTTACTTATCAGGAAGGTTTTTGTCTGGACTTCTATGGTGGAGATTTGGAAGGTGTGAAACAGAAAATTCCATATTTGAAAGAACTGGGAGTTACAGCAGTATATCTGAATCCGATTTTTACTGCCCCTTCTGTTCACAAATACGATTGTATTGATTATTTCCAGGTAGACCCTCATTTTGGTGGAGATGAAGCATTGGCAGAACTTTCCAAGGCACTTCACGAAAATGACATGAAGCTGATTCTGGATATTTCCATTAACCATACCGGAACAGCACATAAGTGGTTTAACAAAGATGGCATTTATTTTGATAAGTCAGAGGGTGCTTACAACAATCCGGATGTAGCAGAAAGAAGTTATTATTTCTTCCGGGAAGATAATACTTATCATGGCTGGTATAACAATCCGGGATTACCAACTTTGAATTATACATCGGATTCTCTGAGAGAGATTATTTACAGAGCAGAAGATTCGGTTTTGAAAAAGTGGCTGAAACCGCCATATAGTATTGACGGCTGGAGATTTGATGTAGCAGATGTCTTTGCCAGAAACAATGAGGTACAGCTTGGACATGAACTTTGGCCGGAGATTCGCAAGAGCATTCGGGAAGTAAATCCGCAGGCCTATATTCTGGCAGAGGATTGGGGCGACTGTGCCCATTATCTGCAGGGAGATGAATGGGATTCCCCGATGAATTATTTTGGCTGTGGTCGTGTGATTCGTCAGTTTTTAGGTGAACCTGATTTGTTTATGGGCAGAAATGAAATTCTGAAAAAAGTGCCTTATAAAATGACCGCAGAGGATGTAAAAGGGCGTGTTATGGAACATCTCTCCAAACTCCCTTATGTGATGTGGGAAAACCAGTTTAACCTGTTTGATAGTCATGATGTCAGCAGATTGCATAACAATCCGAAGGTTCATCCAGAGGAATACAGGGGAGCTATTATTTTCCAGTTTACACTGGTAGGTGCAGCATCCATTTATTACGGGGATGAAGCAGGTGTAGACGGTGTGCTTGACACCAACGAAGGCTGCAGATATCCGATGCCATGGAGCAAAGATTTCCAGAACAGTGAAGTTTACAAAATGTATCAGACACTGGCACACATGAAAGCAGAGCACAAAGCCCTTTCAGAGGGGGGCATGAAGTTCCTGTATGCAGAAGGAAATATCGTGGCAATTGCACGTTTTTGTGAAGAAGAGATATTTGTTTCTGTCATTTCCACAAGTGACACAACAGAAAAAATCCGTTTGCCTTTGGGCGCGGTAGGCGCAGTCAAACCAAAAGGCAATGCAGATATCTTTGGAAAAAATCTGGTATATCATAAAGTAGATGAAAATAGTATTGAACTTGTAGTAGAAGCGCATCAGTCCTATTTTATGGAATGTGAGATGCGATAAAAGTCAGAAAACGGCATGTACAGAATCATAGAAAGTAACTTTCGATTGGTGCATGCCTTTTATTTACATTCTTTGTTAAGCGGTTAACAAAGACCATAATACACTATGGAAAGAAAGGAAAAGAGATGAGAGGACAGACTAAAAAATATGAGTTGGATATGAAACCAGTTGCCAGAAAAGAAGCAATGGTAATTGGCGACAAATATCGTTTTACCATTCTGACTGATTGCCTGATTCGTATGGAATATCAGGAAGAAGGATTGTTTGTAGATGAACCGACACAGACCGTAATATGCAGGGAATTTCCAGTTCCGGAGTATCGTGTGATAGAGAAAGAGAATTTTCTGGAGATTGTTACCGACAAATTGCACTTATATTATGATAAAAAACCTTTTTCCAAAGAAGGTTTATCCATCCAGTTAAAAGAAGGCTTTCATGTATATGGTTCCATTTGGAGTTATGGTGATACAATTAACGATTTGAAGGGAACAGCGCGTACACTGGACGGAGCAGATGGCGCAGTGGAACTGGAAAGCGGATTGCTCTCCAGAGAAGGTTTTACCTTGTTGGATGACAGTGAAATCGCTTTTATCACTGAGGAACAGTGGGTGGCTGCGAAAAACAGAGCATCCATCGATTTATATTTTTTCGGCTACGGACATGATTATCTGGAATGTTTAAGAGATTTTTATCATCTGAGCGGAAGTACGCCTTTGCTGCCTAGATTTACCATGGGAAACTGGTGGAGCCGCTATTATCAGTATACCGAAGAAAGTTATTTGAAATTGATGGAACAATTCCGGGAAAAGAACATTCCGTTATCCACAGCAGTCATTGATATGGACTGGCATTTGGTGGATATTCCAAGAAAATATGGAAGCGGATGGACCGGCTACACATGGAATAAAGAGTTATTCCCAGACCCGAAGCGTTTTATGGATAAATTGCATGAGAAGGGAATGCACGTTACGCTGAATGTGCATCCGGCAGATGGTGTCAGAGCGCATGAGGATGCCTACCTTCCAATGGCAAAAGAACTGGGAATCGATTATGAAAACGAAGACAAGATTCCGTTTGATTCCACCAACAGAAAGTTTATGGAAGCCTATTTCAAATATCTGCATCATCCGAATGAAGAAGATGGTGTTGATTTCTGGTGGCTGGACTGGCAGCAGGGAAGCAAGTCAGGCATTGCTGGAATTGATACATTATGGATGCTGAATCATCTGCACTTTTTAGACAGCGGAAGAGAAGGCAAAACACCGCTGACCTTTTCCAGATATGCAGGTATTGGCAGCCACAGATATCCAATCGGCTTTTCGGGTGACACCGTTACCACATGGGAATCTCTGGATTTCCAGCCTTATTTTACAGCCAACGCAAGCAATGCGGGATATAGCTGGTGGAGTCATGATATCGGAGGACATCAGCAGGGCGTCCGGGATGATGAAATGGCAGTGCGCTGGCTTCAGTTTGGTGTTTTTTCACCAATTATGCGTATGCACAGTACCAAAAATGAGTTCTACGGAAAAGAACCATGGAATTTCAATGCGTTAGCGGAAGGAGTTATGACCCGCTTCCTGCAGTTAAGACACAAACTGATCCCTTATCTCTATACCATGAATTACCGTACACACAGAGATGGTTTGCCGATTGTGCAGCCTATGTATTATCATCATGATACAGAAGAGGCTTATCAAGTGCCGAATCAGTATTACTTTGGAACGGAAATGATTGTTTGTCCGATTACCAGACCAATGGATAAGAGAATGATGCTGGCAGAGTTTGATGCCTGGATTCCAGAAGGAAATTATATCGATTTCTTTACCGGACAGGTTTATACAGGCGGCCGCAGAATGGTACTGTATCGTAATCTGGACAGCATTCCGGTGCTGGTTCCTGCAGGCGGCATTATTCCGATGGCAAAGGACTATCTGGATTGTCATATGCAGAATCCAAAGGAACTGGAAGTGCATATTTTTAATGGCGCAGACGGTGCTTTTGCTTTGTATGAAGATTCCTGTGACGAGGGCAGAATGGTTGAACCAGTGATAACACATTTTACATTCCATGCAGGAAAACGTGCAGAAGTGGCTGTTTCCATCGAAGGTGAAATGGATGGCATTATTCCGGAAGAGAGAAAGTATGAGATTCACATCAAAGCCATCGGTCAGCCAACGGAGGTTGCTTTTACGGGAAATGAGTCCGGAGAGTTTGTTTGGCACTATGACTCTGCGAAAAAGGAAATTGTTGTCAGCTTTTATGGCGGAAAGGCAAAAGAATTCCGTATTCAGATGCAGACGGACAGTGAGCGCATCGAAGGACCAGAGAAAGAAAAGGCAATCTATGACATTCTTCACCGGGCGCAGATTGAATATAACTTGAAAGCAACTGTGTTTGAGGAAGTGTGCAGAGAAAAGAATGCAGCAAAATTATTTGCGAAGCTGCAGCAGATGAAACTGGAAAATATGCTGACAGGAGCAATCGTGGAACAGATGATAGCAGATTGTCAGGAATAGAATCCGGTTTTATGCCGCAAAAAAGCAGGGAATTGTGAAAGGAGAAAGACAATGAAACGAAACATTGCGCTGGCACTTATTCTGGCACTGACCTGTTCCGTGACAGCGTGTGCTGGAAAGGAAACAGAGAATACCGCAGAAACCACTGTGGAAGCAGAGAGTGCAGCAGAAAACATTGGGGAAATTGCAGAGGAAACAGAACAGACAGGGGAAACCGCGGCTGAGGCAGAGAACACAGTAGCGGTGGATACAGAAACAGAGGAAACAGGAGTGCGTTATCAGGCAGAGTGGACAAAGGATGCAGTTATTTATGAAGTAAATGTCAGACAGTATACGGAAGAAGGAACTTTTCAGGCGTTCTCAGAACATTTACAGACGTTAAAGGATATGGGAATCACAGTGCTTTGGTTTATGCCAATTCACCCGATTTCTGAAACCAATCGTGCGGGTACTTTAGGGTCTTATTATTCCATAACAGATTATCGTGCAGTAAATCCTGAGTTTGGAACAGCAGAAGATTTCAAAGCGCTGGTGGACAAAGCCCATGATATGGGATTTAAGGTGATGATGGACTGGGTTGCAAACCATACTGGATGGGATTGTGCATGGATTGAAGAGCATCCGGAATGGTATACACAGGACAGCAATGGAAATATCATTTCACCGAAGGATATGGGATGGCCGGATGTTGCTGATTTAAACTATGACAACATGGAATTGCGGGCAGAAATGATTGACTGTATGAAATACTGGATACAGGAATATGATATTGACGGATTCCGGTGTGACTATGCAACTGGCGTACCCCAGGATTTCTGGGAGGATGCGAGAGCTGCCATAGAAGAAATTAAGCCAGTTTATATGCTGGCAGAGGATGAGCTGGTAGAAGGTCTTCTGGAGAAAGCGTTTGATTCCAATTATAACTGGAATTTATATGATGCATCACGTGCAGTCGCAAGAGATAGCAAAAAAGCCAATACGTTAAAAATATATATTCCGACAGACCTGCCGGATGGTGCCTATACGTTAAATTTTATGGATAATCATGACAAGAATTCCTATGAACACACGATTATGGAAGCGTATGGAGAAGAGTCGATGGTTGCCATGTTCTCCTTCCTGTATACCATTCCAGGGGTACCGCTGATTTATACAGGAGATGAGATTGGACTTGACCATGCCATTGCTTTTATGGAAAAAGATGCGATAGATTGGGATAGCTCTGAGTATGATTACAGACCATTACTGGCAGAACTGAGTCATATAAAAAGCACAAATCCGGCACTTCATAATGGAAATTATGGCGGTCAGATTAATTATTACGATTTAGACAATAAGAACATCATGAGCTTCTATCGTGAAAAAGATGGCAACCTTGTAAAATGTATTTTCAACTTATCCAAGAGAGAACAGACCATTGACGTGTCTTCTGTGGTAGATGGTACAGAAACTGTTTTGCTGCATAGCGAGGGCGCAACGGTTATTGAGATGGAAGACCATCCTGTCAGTGAGGAAACTTTAGGCGGTGAAATAACGGTACAGCCATGGGAGTTCTGGATATTAGCTGAGGAAAATTAGCATTTTGGTTAAACGCTTTGCTTGTGTTGACGAATAATTGTGTGAAATGTATGAAAAAATACAATTTTTACTGGATAAAATATTGGTTTTGTTTGATTTGCTTGGCAAATTGACGAAGGAATTGGCAAACTTAAAAAATAAATTGTGGAATATTTATTTTTCGTATTGACCATCCTGTCAGTGAGGAAACTTTAGGCGGTGAAATAACGGTACAGCCATGGG
>CAYVUF010000073.1:0-9084 GCA_964454605.1 uncultured Bacteroides sp. | reverse complement strand
GGGGTATATATTGTTTTTGTATCAGTAGGACATGGAATGAATCAAAAAGGAGTTAATGGCTTTGGAAGAAAAGACAACAACTCCGGAGTGCTGCGGGAAAACCAAAGAACGTTCGGAGAAAGAATATAAAGATTTGATGAATCGCTTGAAAAGAATCGAAGGGCAGGTGCGGGGGATTCAGGGAATGCTTCAGAAGGACTGCTACTGTACTGATATTATTGTGCAGGTTGCAGCAGTCAATGCGGCACTGAACAGCTTTAACAAAGCCTTATTAGCCAATCATATCAGAACCTGCGTAGCAGATAATATTCGCAGCGGTAATGATGAAGTAATCGATGAGCTGGTAATACTATTACAGAAACTGATGAAATAATGGAAAGGAAAAGAAAAATGGAACAATATACAGTAACCGGTATGAGCTGCGCGGCATGTAGTGCCAGGGTAGAAAAGGCGGTATCCGGGGTGGCGGGTGTGACAGGCTGTTCTGTTAGTTTGCTGACAAATTCGATGGGGGTAGAAGGAACTGCTTCTCCTCAGGAGATTATACAGGCAGTGACAGATGCAGGTTATGGTGCGACACTGCGGGGAAAAGAAGCTGTACCGGAAAAGGAGGATATTCTGGCGGATAAGGAAACTCCGGTTCTGCAAAAAAGAATGCTGGCTTCTTTGTGCCTGCTGATACCCCTCATGTACTTCTCTATGGGACATATGATGTGGGGATGGCCTATTCCGGCGCAGCTAGAGGGCAATTATATTGCAATGGGACTTTTGCAGTTGTTAGTCACCACAGCTATTATGGTTATCAATCAGAAATTTTTTGTAAACGGTTTTAAAGGACTGCTGCATAAAGCACCTAATATGGATACGTTAGTAGCAATGGGAGCAGGAGCTTCATTTGTATACAGTGTGTATGCCTTGTTTGCTATGACAGATGCCCAGTTAAAAGGGGATGCGCAGGCAGTTATGTCTTATTGTCACGAATTTTATTTTGAGTCGTCGGCTATGATTCTGACCTTGATAACGGTTGGCAAAATGTTAGAGGCACGTTCCAAAGGAAAAACCACAGATGCCTTGAAGAGCCTGATGCAGCTTGCACCTAAGACC
Source organism: uncultured Bacteroides sp. (assembly GCA_964454605.1). Taxonomy (GTDB): domain Bacteria; phylum Bacillota; class Clostridia; order Lachnospirales; family Lachnospiraceae; genus UBA3282. Next base: position 7,980 of record CAYVUF010000073.1, on the reverse strand, counting down.
GCTGTTATCTGGCAAAACGACCAAGAAATGGAAGTACCGATTGAGCAGATAGGGATAGGAGATATTTTCGTAGTAAGACCGGGAGAAAATATACCGGTGGATGGAGTCATAATCGAAGGAAACAGTGCGGTCAATGAAGCAGCCTTAACCGGAGAAAGTATTCCAGTGGACAAACAGGAAGGAGATAAAGTTTCTGCGGCAACGTTAAACCAGTCAGGATTCCTTCGCTGTCAGGCGACCAGAATAGGGGAAGATACTACGTTATCCCAGATTATTCAGATGGTAAGTGATGCGGCAGCAACGAAAGCGCCAATTGCGAAGATAGCGGATAAAGTGTCGGGTGTTTTCGTACCGACAGTTATCTGTATTGCTCTGGTAACGATTGGCATCTGGCTGCTTGTGGGAGAAAGTTTTGGATTTGCTCTTGCCCGAGGCATTTCAGTATTGGTTATCAGTTGTCCCTGTGCGCTGGGACTGGCAACTCCTGTGGCAATTATGGTTGGAAATGGAATGGGAGCAAAACATGGGATTATGTTTAAAACAGCCCAATCTTTGGAACTGACCGGAAAGATGCAGATTGCAGCACTGGACAAGACGGGAACGATAACAAAGGGAGAACCGGAAGTAACAGATATTTTTCCAGTTGAGGGCAGTTCGGAAGAAGAATTGCTGGCACTGGCATTTACACTGGAACAGAAAAGTGAGCATCCTCTTGCCAAAGCCATTATTCGACAGGCAGAGGAAAAAGAAATACCTGGTTTTGCGATAGAAGACTTTCATGCAGTTCCGGGAAATGGTTTGACTGGAAAAGTTAATGGAAGGACAGCCGCAGGAGGAAATCTTTCTTTTATAAGGGAAAAGACAGAAGTCCCGGCAGAAGCAGTCAAGCAGGCAGAAATGCTTGCAGAGCAGGGAAAGACACCATTGTTTTTCGGTGAGGCAGACAGATATCTGGGGATGATTGCGGTGGCAGATGTTATGAAAGAGGATAGTGCGCAGGCTGTGAAAGAGCTCCAGAATATGGGAATAAAAGTAGTTATGTTAACCGGAGATAACAGACGGACAGCGCAGGCAATCGGAAAAAAGGCCGGCGTAGATGAAGTGATTGCGGATGTTTTGCCGGAGGGCAAAGAAAAAGTAATCCGGGAATTACAAAAACGCGGTAAGGTGGTTATGGTTGGGGATGGCATTAATGATGCGCCTGCACTAACGAGGGCAGATATCGGAATTGCCATTGGAGCAGGAACGGACATCGCTATTGATGCGGCAGATGTTGTTTTGATGAAAAGCAGATTACAGGATGTTCCGGCAGCAATCCGTCTTAGTCGTGCAACTTTGCAAAATATTCATGAAAATCTTTTCTGGGCATTTTTTTATAATATCATTGGGATACCGCTTGCGGCTGGGTTATGGTATCCTATATTTGGCTGGAAATTGAATCCAATGTTTGGTGCAGCCGCAATGAGCTTATCCAGTTTTTGTGTGGTAAGCAATGCGCTGCGTTTAAATTTTCGGAACATTTACAGTACGAAAAAAGATAAGAAGATGAAACAGAACGTCAGCAATGAGGATGTACTTCGGGAAAAGGAACACCAGCAAACAGAGAATCTGAAAAAGGAGATAGGAAACATGAAAAAAACAATGGAAATCAAAGGAATGATGTGCGGTCACTGTGAGGCAACCGTAAAGAAAGCGTTAGAAGCACTGGCAGAGGTAGAAGAAGCGGTGGTAAGTCATGAAACGGGAACTGCGATTGTGACATTACAGGCGGATATTGCAGATGAGGTTTTGAAGAAAACTGTAGAAGAGAAAGATTTTGAAGTAGTCAGCATAAGCTAGTAAAAAAGTATCTCTTCGCAGCAACTTGTCTGTTCTGTATCATCTAACAACTTGCGAATGGCATGGCTGAATTGTCATTGTTGTGAAGGGGAAGCGGATTCGTATGGATTCTCAGAAACGTGAAAACTTATTAAATCTTGCATTGGACAGCTCAGAAGAAGAACGTGCAAAATCATTGGAACTAAATATTGGTTATCAGAAAGAGGACAACAGTTGGGAAATAATTGTCAAGTATCATGGCAATTTAAGACAGGCTTTGTCCTCTTTTGCTGACCCGACCACAGATGAACTTTTTCGGATAGAGGAATTGATTGCCGGGTATGCTATTTTGACGGTGCCGGAAACGTATATAGATGCCTTGACCGAGGTGGAAGAAATTGAATATATAGAAAAACCAAAAAGACTTTTTTTTGAAGTTTTACAAGGAAAACAGGCATCATGTATCACACCGGGCGGGCGTTTTTCAACCACCTTGCAGGGGCAGGGTGTTTTGGTGGCAATCATTGATTCTGGAATTGCCTATCGGAACCGGGATTTCCGAAAGCCGGATGGCAGTACCAGAATCCGCTTTTTATGGGACCAGACTTTGGACCGGGAATTTGATGAAGAACAGATAAACGCTGCATTAAATGCACCCACAGAAGCGGAAGGATTTGCGCTGGTGCCTAGCATCGATACCTCCGGTCATGGCACTGCGGTGGCAGGCATTGCAGCCGGGAATGGCGCAAATTCAGATGGTATCTATGCCGGTGTGGCACCGGAAAGTGAACTGCTTATTGTGAAGTTAGGAATGCCGGAGGCAGAAGGATTCCCTCGAACGACGGAATTGATGCGGGCACTGAATTATGTAGTGCAGAAGGCAATTGCATTACAGATGCCGGTTTCCATTAATCTGAGTTTTGGAAATACCTATGGAGCGCATAATGGAACGTCATTGTTAGAACGTTTCATAGATAACGTATCGGAAATCGGAAGGAATGTTATCTGTGTGGGAAGCGGAAACGAAGGTGCTTCCGGTGGGCATACCAATGGCAGTGTAGGAGTCAGAAGGGAAACAGAAACCAACCAGATAACCAGTGAAGGAGAAACGGAGCTGGTAGAGCTGATTGTGGGGAACTATGAACAGGGGTTAAATGTGCAGCTTTGGAAGGATTATGCGGATAGTTATCGGATTGAGATTCTTTCACCGGCAGGAGAATCTTTTCTGGTGGATACGGATAAATCCGGCAAACAGACTTTGTATCTGGAACAGACCAAAATCCTGCTGTACAATGGAGAACCAGCTCCCTATCTTACCAGTCAGGAAATATATTTTGATTTTCTGCCTATGGGAACTCGCAGATATATTAACAGTGGTGTATGGAGTTTCCGTCTGGAACCAGTGAGAACGATAACTGGAAATTATACGTTCTATCTGCCTTCTGAGGCAGTTCGTTCCCGACAGACCCGTTTCGTCAGACCAACACCGGAAGTAACCTTAACAATCCCATCTACGACATCAAAGGTAGTAACGGTAGGTGCTTATCAGGCGGCTCAGGAGGCATATGCGGATTTTTCGGGGAGAGGATATCTGTATCAGGACCGACTGGGCGGACGGATTGAAGGTTCTTTTATCAAACCGGATATTGCGGCACCGGGAATCGGGATTCTGGCACCTACCAGAGAGGGAGGCTATGAAATGGTATCGGGGACTTCTTTTGCAGCACCTTTTGTTACGGGAGCAGCAGCACTTCTGATGCAGTGGGGGATTGTCGAGGATAATGACAGATATTTGTATGGAGAAAAAGTGAAAGCGTATCTGCGCAAGGGAGCCAGACCGATTCGGGGAGAAAACCAGTATCCAAATGCAAGGGTAGGCTATGGAGCCCTGTGTTTGGAGAAAAGTATACCGGGAAACTAAAAGCAGTTTTTCATCCTAAGAATCAGTATTTCTGAGCGAAGCTAGCCTTGATAAGCAAAATCTTCTGGTATACAATGAAAATTATAAAAAAATAAAATATAAAAGTACAAATGATAGGCAATCAGTACGAAGGAGGAGAAAATAAACTTTAGAAAAATACGAACGAAAATGTTGGTAACACTTCTTCCTGTCATTATTATTGCAATGGTACTGCTCACTACGATTTCAGCGGTATCCTCGTCGAATATTGTGAATGAACAGACCAGTGAGAAGATGGCGGCAACGCTGGATGCAGAAGCGGGTACCATTGAGGATTACCTCGGAGTAGTACAGTCTATGGCAATGACAATATCCAGAACAGTGGGAACCACGTACACAAAGATGGAACTTTCCCAGTACGAAGATATGCTGTCTGCTGCATCAATGTTCTTTTACAGGTATCATCGATTGCCAAAAGTATCAAACGTGTACAGGTATTTGCACAGAATCTGGCACAGGGTGACTTTACCATTGATACTTTGAAAGTAAAATCCAAAGATGAGCTTGGCATGATGGGAAGCTCCTTAAATGATATGTATATGGGTAACCGGGATGTTATTAGTAATATTTCGGAACATTCTGCTGAAATTGCAGATTCCAGCGGTCTTTTGAAGGATTCCTCGGGAAAACTTATGGAAGAGGTTACCATGGCAATCCAGAGCATTGCAGAAGCAGCAGAAACCACAGCAGAAACTGGAGGAAGAGTCCTGAATTCAGTGGAAACGGTATCAGAAACAGTGGAAGATGTCAGTGATATGTCACTGAAACAGCAGAAGATAGCCGATAATCTGGATTCTGTTGTAAAGAAATTCAAGTTATAGAATAGTCGATACTTCCAGCAGACAGCTCTAATGTTTCCAGTTATCAATAGTGCAGCAACACCGGTTTATGATGATGCTGGTACGATTGTAGGTGTGGTAGGAATCGATGTTGTTATCGATACCGTAACGGACATGATGGAAAATTATACCATTGGAAAATTAGCAAGTCGTATTGTGAAACCACTTATGGAGTTAAATGAAACAGCCATGCAGCTTGCAGCAGGCAATCTGGATGTGACAATCAATGCACAGACAGAAGATGAAGTTGGAGATTTGGGACGTTCTATTGATAAGACCGTTACCAGATTGAAAGAGTATATCAATTATATTGATGAAATTTCAGCAGTGTTAGCAGACATGGCAGAAGAAACCTCGGCAACCAGTGAAGAACTGGCAGCTCAGTCAGTCACCTTAAATGAACTGGTGCAGCAGTTTGAATTAACGAAAGACATAAATTAGATGGGAAGAGGCTCGCAGATGTGAAAACATCCGCGGGTCTTTTTGCTGTAATGAAAAGAACAAAATTTGTCCGAAGCGGTTGGCGGGAAAAAATTCCTGTGGTAAGATAGAGAGGAATCCATATGAATTCGTAAGTTTGGATAGATAAAATTTTGCAGGAAAAAATTCATATATGATTTGGATTTAGATGAATAAGATTAGGATGAAATCAATGAAGAAAACGAATATCATTGCCGCAGGTATTCTTGCAGCCTTGCTTTTTACAGGCTGCGGAGCAAAAGACAATGCGGATAATATTAGTCAGGGCATGGCAGCACTGGAGAGTTTACAGTATGAGGAAGCCATTGGATATTTTGAAACAGCACTGGCAGGGGAAGAAGACGAAAGGCAGCTTTACCGCGGCATGGGAATTGCTTATGTGGGACTGACCCGGTATGAAGATGCCATTGCCTGTTTTGAGAAGGCATTACAGCTTAGCAACGGAACACCGGAGGATATGGATTATGACATCAATTACTATCTGGCTGCCGCATATTACCGGAACGGTCAGAAGGAGGATGCGGTTGCCGCTTATGATGCCATTCTGGCTTTACGTCCCAAGGAAGTAGAAGCCTGTTATCTGAGAGGCTGTGTGAAATTGTATAGTGGTGATTTTGAAGGTGCCAAGGTGGATTTTGACCGGGCCATTGCACTGAATCCCAGTGATTATGACAGAATGATACAGATTTACAAGGAACTGGTGGACAACGGTTACAAAGAAATGGGCATAGAATATCTGCAGACAGCAGTAGCTGATAATGAAAAGTCCATATCGGATTATGATTTAGGACGTATTTATTATTATTTGGAAGATTATGAAAATGCTAAATTGTCCTTATCCAAGCTGAAAACCGCATCGGATTATGGAGCAGCCTTGTTTCTGGGCAAAACCTATGAAGCATTGGGGGATTTTAACTATGCTTCCAGTATTTATAGTGATTATGTAGAAAATGATAAGGAAAAGCCGGAGATTTATAATCAGCTTGGTCTTTGCCGGATGCAGATGGGAGAATACGAACTGGCACTTACCGCTTTTCAGGCGGGTATGGGCATTGAAAATAATACCATGATGCAGACCTTGAAATTTAATGAAATCGTTGCCTATGAGTATATGCGTGATTATAAGACGGCAGCAGCACTGATGAACGACTATCTGAAATCTTACCCGGATGATGAGCAGGCAAAACGGGAATATCAGTTTTTGAAAACCAGATAAGGGAATCAAGGATAAACAGACAGGCAATGCAGGCAGCAGGCGGTTTGCAGTTGACAACCGAAAGTGCCAATGATACTATTTTTGTGAGGGAAAAGCGGTTTGTATACAGACTGTCTTTTCAGTTATAGAAAGGAAATGGAACAAGACATGGAAAATACGTTCTTGCGAGTAAAGGGAATTATTAAGAAGGATGATAAATATCTTTTGGTGAAAAGATGGGTGGATGACCGTATTCCGGAGCCTTTTGTATGGGAGTTCATCGATACCGAGGTGAATCATGGAGAAGCACCGGATGAAGCAGTACTTCGTGCAATCAGCGAACAGTTATCCATTGATGGCAAAATTGAGAAAATTGAATATACCTGGTCCAATATGTTAGGGGATACACATTGTGTCGGTATTGCCTACATCTGCTCCATTGAAGAGGAAGAAGAGAGCAACATCGTGTTGGCAGAAGAATATGGTGAGTATGAATGGGTTACCAGAGAGCAGTTCCCAGATTATATCGAGAATAAATTTGTTCTGGATGATTTGCAGGGTAAGGCTTTATAAATTGCAGACATAATCGGATATAAGCGGACATAAGGAGAAAAGGGTATGATAAATAAGTTAGTAAACAAGATTCAGAAAACAGGTGCGCCGATTGTAGTAGGTCTTGACCCAATGTTGAAATATGTACCGGAGCACATTCAGAAGAAAGCCTTTGCAGAACATGGGGAAACCTTGAAAGGGGCAGCAGAAGCTATCTGGTTATATAATAAAGAAATCGTAGACAATGTATATGATTTAATTCCGGCGGTAAAGCCTCAGATTGCAATGTATGAGCAGTTTGGAATCGAAGGCCTGATTGCTTTTCAGAAGACAGTTGATTACTGTAAAGGAAAAGATTTGGTAGTGATTGGTGATATCAAACGTGGTGATATTGGTTCTACTTCAGAAGCATATGCCATAGGACATCTTGGCAAAGTACAGGTAGGCAGCAATTCCTATTATGGATTCAACGAAGATTTTGTAACCGTCAATCCTTATCTGGGTTCAGACGGTGTGAATCCTTTTATCAAGGTTTGCAAGGAAGAAAAGAAAGGTCTTTTTATTCTGGTGAAAACTTCCAATCCTAGCAGTGGTGAGTTCCAGGACAGACTGATTGATGGCAGACCATTATATGAAATCGTTGGCGAGAAGGTTGCACAGTGGGGAGAAGACTGTATGGGAGATTCTTACAGTTACATTGGTGCAGTCGTAGGCGCAACCTATCCGGAAATGGGCAAGGTGCTGCGAAAGATTATGCCGAAGTCCTTTATTCTGGTGCCAGGTTATGGTGCACAGGGCGGCAAAGGCGCAGATTTAGTACATTTCTTCAATGAAGATGGTCTTGGTGCAATTGTGAACTCTTCCAGAGGCATTATTGCAGCATATCAGCAGGAGAAGTATGCAAAATATGGTGCAGAGCATTTTGGTGAGGCATCCAGAGCAGCCGTAGAGGATATGATATCAGATATTGCGGGGGCATTGCAGAACCGATAAGTATCCAGTGAAAAAAGGCGGAAAAGCCAGCATAACAGACAAATATAGGTTGTTGCAAAAGCAGATGAAGTATCTGCTGGAGTAGCAGCCTTTTTTGTGGGAAAAATTTTGCAGAAACTATGGGGAAGCATATATTGACAAGG
>CAYVUF010000072.1:0-9111 GCA_964454605.1 uncultured Bacteroides sp. | reverse complement strand
CTCCAGAATATGATTTACCACCTCTCCATTCCGAAGATTCAGCTTCACCAAATCATAGTTTCCTTCCCAGCCTTCATACCACAATCCATCGTTATAGTTTGAATTTCCATCAAAATTGATATGAAACCAATCCTTATAAGGAGAATCCCACCGTTTCTCAAGCACATCCTGAAATGCCCAGAAGCCTCTGCCTACATGATTAAATACACCATCCAGAATGACCTTTATCCCATTCTCGTGTAAATTACTGCATACCTGTCTGAAATCTTCATTGGTACCAAGCCGGCAGTCAATGGTATGATAATCTCTTGTGTTATAACCATGTGTATCCGATTCAAATACCGGAGAAAAATAAACCGCGTTGATTCCCAATTTCTTCATATGCGGAATCCAGTCATTTACTTTCTGGATTCTGGATTCTAATACCCCATCATTTTCAAAAGGTGCTCCGCAGAATCCCAACGGATATATCTGATAAAATACACTTTCATAAGCCCACATACTTTGTTCCTCCATTGTCTGTTTTTTCTTCCGATAGTATACCACAATTCATAACATTTAGAAAGGCCATTTCCCCGAGCGACTGTATTGACCAATTCGGTCTATTCCCGAAGTTGTTTTTCACAATTGACCGACTTTTCCACAGGTTTTTTGACAGATTTATCAAAAAATAGCTGATAATCCATGAGAAATCCCCCATTTCCACATAGTTATCCACACTTGACATTTTTGTCGTATTTTTATGACTCTTCTGTCATTTTAATGCTTTTCATACGGTTCCAGAATCGTTCTACGCTCTCTGCCACCTGTCTGGTAGTAACCACTTCATAACTGCTCCACTCTCGCGGAAACAATCTTTGGTAAGATGGACTTAAAAACCGTTCATCCAATAGTGCTACAATTCCTACATCTTCCGCTGTCCGAATCACTCTGCCTGCTGCCTGCAGTACTTTGTTCATTCCCGGATAGCGGTAAGCATAATCGAAACCATTTTCTCCCCAGCCATCAAAATAGTTTTTCAGGATTTCTCTCTCATTACACACCTGCGGAAGTCCTGTTCCAACAATGACCGCACCTATCAGACTATCCTTTTTCAAATCAATTCCTTCACTAAAAATACCCCCCAGTACACAGAACCCCAACAGACTCTTCTCTTCTTCTATTTCAATGTCCATATGAATGACTTTCTCCAGATTACAATCTGCATTCCCGGTAAAACGGTTCAGAAATTCTTCTCTGGAACGTTCATTCATATAATCCTCCTGTACAATACACTCCATCTCTGCTTCCGCAAAATATTCCAGGAAAACATCATATACTTGCTTAAGAAACGCATGGGATGGAAAGAAAATCATATAATTTCCGTATTTTCTTTTCACGATTTCATAAATATATGCAGCAATGTTATAATATTCCATTTCACTGCGCCTTGTATATTTACTGGTTACGTCACTTCCGATATACAGACCACGTTTTTCCGGTGAAAAAACAGACTTGGCATAAACCTCATAATCTCCTTCCTGCGCTCCTAACAAGTTCTTATAATACTGAATGGGAAGCAGTGTCGCAGAAAAAAGAATGGTGCTGCGTCCTCGCATCATACATTCCAATAAATTCTTCGCTGGATTCACACAGAACAATTTCAGAATAAAGCTTCCATCCTCTTCCATCTGGGAATATGTCACATAATTTTCATCCACCAGTTCATAGATTTCAAGAAAATGTGATACTTCAAAATAAAAATCCAGAATTTCTTTCCGGATTGGACTTTCCTCATGGTCTTCCAGATAATCTTCCATGGTTGTATGCAAACGATTCAGCGCCATAACAAAAGGTGCTATATATTCTTCTATTTTATAGTTGCTGCACTCTCTTTTGAAAGCCAGCATCTCCTTATTACATTTTTCAAGCTGCTTCTCCATTTTAGGGGAATACGTCTTCACAATCTTTTTCAAACTTAAGAAATCTTCCTTGCGGAGCAATGCACTATACATTTCTCTGCCGCGTTCTACCAGATTATGAGCTTCATCTATCAGAAACAGATACTCTCCCCGGTTCCCTTCTGCAAAGAAACGCCTTAAATAAACATGTGGGTCAAAGACATAGTTATAATCACATATCACAGCATCGGAAAACAGGCTCATATCCAGACACATTTCAAATGGGCACACCTGATGCTTCCTTGCATATTCTTCTATTTTCTCCCTATGAAAACTGTCTTCATGGGTTAGCAGGTCATACATAGCTTCGTTAACCCGATCATAATGCCCCTTGGCATAGGGACATGCCTCCGGATTGCATTCCGTTTCTTCCTGAAAACATATTTTATCCTTTGCCGTCAAAACTACCGTCTTACATTGCAGTCCTTTCGTCCGCAATAATTGAAAAGTATCTTCTACTACGGTTCTGGTAATGGTTTTGGCTGTCAGATAGAAGATTTTCTCTCCCATTCCTTCACCCATTGCCTTAATTGCCGGGAAAACAGTGGATATCGTCTTGCCTACTCCGGTTGGTGCTTCAAGAAACAGTTTCCGTTTGTGATAAATGGTCTGGTACACATAAGTAACCAAATCCTTCTGCCCTTCCCGGTATGCAAAAGGAAATTCCAGCGCCTTGATAGAACTCTGTCTGATATTCTGCCATGCGAAACTGTAATCCGCCCATTTCCGGTATTTCTGCATCACTTCTTCGAACCATTCTTCCAATTCTGCCAACGAATATTCCTGATGAAAATAGCGAATTTTCTCTGTTTCCAGATGACAATACGTCATTCTGACCCGAATTGATTTTAAATGATTCTGTGTTCCGTAGAAATAGGCATAACATTTTGCCTGTGCCAAATGTACTGGAACCGCTTCTTTCATTTTCGCAAGGTCATGATAAGTTCCCTTAATCTCATCAATGGTTACGGTTACATTCTGTGCCGCATTCTCTGGAATCCTGGTATCCGTCAGTTCCGGCACTGCACTCTTATCCCCAAAGGGTTCGATAATAATACCGTCTGCCCTGCCTTCTATCACAATGTCATAATCCGGCGTTTCATAGGAAAACCGAAGACCAACCTCGGCATGGTATTCAGAACCCATGCGCCGCTGAATCATTCGATGAATCCGGCTGCCTTCCTGCATGGCATTGTCCGGTGAAGCTGCTTTACGATTATCAATATTGCCGCTGCGCAGCACAAATTCTACTAAACCTCTGACCGAAACATGGATTTCCATTTCTTCATACCTTTCTCTCATGCGGACTGTGAAACATGCTCTTGCTTGTTCCCGCAACACATAAGTGCTTTTCTATCACACAAAAACTCCCTGTACAAGTATCCTAATATAACTTGTATAGGGAGTCAACGTTGCTTTTCTATGGTCTTCTATGCTTTTCTCTTTAACAGGCAACTGCAAACTGTTTCAGATATTTCTCAAATTCTTCATCATATCCATTATAGGAAACCGTCAGAATCTGATTAAAATTCAATCCAAGTACACCTATAATAGATTTTGCATCTACGATGAAACGGTTATAAGAAATATCAACGTCACATTCACATCTTGTTGCGGCTGCTACGAAATCTTTGACCTCGTCTGGTCTGAGCTTGATTCTATGTTGCATCATAAACACCACCCTTTCTATTCAATCTGTGTTACATGGAATCATTTCTGCTATTTATCTGCTGTGCAACCAGTTTCTCACAGTCTGAAATGATTATACTCCATTCTATTCATTTGTAAAGAGTTGTATTTTGCACTAAAATAAAAACAATCTGCCATTTTTTGACATTCAAAACAACAGAAAAGGATTTTGCGATTTTTCTTACTGCAATATGCACAAATTCTTCTTTATCGCATTAAACAAACAAAGCGCACTTTTCTCATTTTGTGTCAAATTCTACCATATAATCTTGGAACCTTAGCGGAAGCATCTGCTGCTGCAGCTTCAAATTCTTGCGTTCTTTGATGGCAATGGTTTGGCAAAACATAGTAAACAAATCCCGATACGATTCTTCTTTCTCCGAATATTGCAGTTTTTCTCCAACGTGCAGTTCCTGCCCTGTCATAAGATACCAATCTTTTCTTGCCGGATGTACACCAAAAATTCCTCTTTTCTCGTCATAAATAATAAAATTCTCCAAGGGCAGTCTGTCTGCAAAATGAGGCATCAGAAAAGTCACTACATTACACACCGGTCCTATTCTGGCAAAAAGAATTTCCTGCTCCAGTTCCTGAAAGCGCACAAATTCCATCAGCCTGTGAATTTCATTTCTGGTTTTCCGGGCTAGCCGGAAAGCAGTATCCACATAAGAATTCGAAACTTTTTCAAGCACTCTTCTGCCGCTTCCTCTGGTAATGCCCTCTACAATGGTCTGATACACCGCCTGCCCTTTCAGTGTTTCGTCTGTTGCTAATGCCTGACACAATGACAGATACACTTCACTGCCAAGTCTTTGCCGAATCGTTCGTATCACTTTCTCAGTCTTCACATTATCCGGTAAAATATACTGATATGTTGCAAATAATCTTAGATTTTCTTCCTCTCCAATCTGTATATGAATGTGCTCATGCCCCTCCCTTAAGGCATAAGCATCATAAATTCCGGTAAAAATTCCTTCTAATGAATCTTCGCAAATCAAATATTTTTCTTCTATCATTTCCCACTTTCTTACTCCTCGTCTTCTTCTCCTGTCAGCTTGTCTGTTCTGCCTGTTAATTCATCTTCTCTTCCCATCGGCTCATCTTCTCTTTCTTCCTACCCATCTGTTCCGGAAAAGAAGGACATCTGCTCATACTGCATCCCATCTGTGGAAAAGGGATAACGTTCCTTCTGATACGTTAAATTTCTTACGATATAATTCTCTTCTATCTTCGTTGGATACATCATTTTTCCATTGCAGGTGATAAAATACAACGCACGTTTGAGTACCACTCCAATTTTTTTCAAATCATCAAAGGTCAGCCTTCCGAAACGTCTTGCCGCAATAATTCTCCTTGCACTCTTCACTCCAATTCCCGGTATTCGTAAAAGCAATTGGTACTCTGCCTTGTTCACTTCAACGGGAAACAACTCCAAATGTCTGACTGCCCAGTCCGTTTTCGGGTCAATAAGCATATTAAAATTCGGTCTGTCCGTTGTCAGTAATTCATCTACCCGGAAATCATAAAAGCGCAGCAGCCAGTCTGCCTGATATAACCGATGTTCCCTAAGAAGCGGCGGTCCGCCAGGCAGCGCAGGCAAATCCTTATCTTCATTCACATTGACATAGGCAGAGTAATACACTCTTTTCAAAGAGAATTTCTGATACAGACTTTCCGCCACTGCCATAATCTGATAATCACTCTCCGGTGTTGCGCCTACAATCATCTGGGTAGACTGTCCTGCTTCGCAAAAATGCGGTGCATTCCGATACAATGCAAGCTCATTTGCATTCACAGCAATCCCATTCTGAATCAGCTTCATTGGTTTCAAAATATTCTTACGGTGTTTATTCGGCGCTAACTTCTGCAGACTCTCCGCCGTTGGAAGTTCCAGATTCACGCTCATTCTGTCTGCCAGAAATCCTGCTTTCTGTATCAATACCGGGTCTGCCCCAGGAATTGCTTTCACATGGATATATCCTTGAAACCGATGAACTGTCCGTAGTTTGTACAGTGTTTCGCATAGCAGTTCCATGGTATAATCCGGGTTGTACAAAATACCGGAGCTTAAAAACAACCCTTCGATATAATTACGCCGATAAAATTCCATGGTTAGTTCACAAACCTCATCCGGTGTAAAAGAAGCACGCGGTACATCATTAGTCTTCCGGTTAATACAATATTTACAATCATAAATACATTCATTGGTAAAAAGTATTTTCAACAAAGAAATACATCTGCCATCTGCCGCAAAACTATGACACACACCTTCCTTTATGGTATTCCCCATACCAGTCCCATCTCCTCTGCGGGAAGAACCGCTGGAACTGCAGGATACATCATATTTTGCTGCATCCGCTAAAATATTCAGTTTCTCCATAATGGACATCTGTGGTGAAATTCGTATTTCCATCTGCTTTTTCCTCTTTAATTTTATCCTTTCGAACATTTGTTTGCCTTATTAGCATAGCACTCTTTTTGGGATAATGCAACCGTTTTCAGAACATCCGTTCTGTTTTGTATTAAAAAATGCACAAAAAATACTACTTTTTTCTCTTGATTTCTCCGGCAAAAAGCTGTTAAATAGAAGAGTAAATTATTTATACAGAATCGAGGATTGTTATGGAAAACTTAATCATTCCGAAGGATTACCATTCTGCTTTAAATCTTCATGATACACAGATTGGTATTAAAACAGTAAAAGACTTTTTTCAGAATTTATTGGCTGAACGCTTAAATCTGCTGCGCGTATCTGCGCCTTTATTCGTAGAACCAGCTTCTGGTCTGAATGATAACTTAAACGGAGTGGAACGCCCTGTTGTATTCGGTATCAAAGAACAGAACGATGCGGAAGCAGAAATCGTACATTCCCTTGCAAAATGGAAACGTTACGCTTTAGGTAAATATGGTTTTTCTCATGGAGAAGGACTTTATACGGATATGAGTGCTATCCGCCGCGATGAAACCACTGACAATATCCATTCCATCTATGTTGACCAGTGGGACTGGGAAAAAATCATCTCCAAAGAAGAGCGTACCCTGGATTACCTAAAAGATACTGTGCGTACTGTTTACAAGGTGCTGCGTAAAACAGAAAAATATATGGCAATTCAGTACGACTACATTGAGGAAATCCTGCCTCATGATATTTTCTTCATTACCACACAGGAATTGGAAGATATGTTCCCAGATTATACTCCCAAGCAGCGTGAGTACTACATTGCAAAAGCCAAGGGTGCTGTATGTATTATGAAAATCGGTGATATTCTGGATTCCGGCGAGAAGCACGATGGTCGTGCACCGGACTATGATGACTGGGCATTAAATGCAGATATTGTGGTTTATTACCCGGTACTGGATATTGCTTTAGAATTATCCTCTATGGGTATCCGGGTCGATAAAGAATCCTTACAGAGCCAGCTTGCGAAAGCAGGATGCCCAGAGCGCGCAGAACTTCCTTTCCAGAAAGCAATTTTAGAAGATAAACTGCCATTATCCATTGGCGGCGGTATCGGTCAGTCCCGTATTTGTATGTTTTTCTTAAGAAAAGCACACATTGGTGAAGTACAGTGTTCTCTCTGGCCGGAAGCAATTGCTAAGGAAGCCTTGAAAAATGGAATGCAATTATTATAGTGCATTTTTTCATCCTATAAAATGGAAAAGGTTCGTCAAATGGCGAACCTTTTTTATACCATAACCTTATCTATTCTTCTCTCTTTTACTTTCTTTTGTGTTTTCCATATATACCAGAAGTCCCATCGCAACCAGGGTCAAAAAAATAAGACTAATCCGATTGACTGCTATCTGATAGAGCGCTTCCGTACCTGTTATCACATAAACAGCCACATTCGCTGCTCCATGAAACAGCACTGCATAAAAGAAACTTCCAAACCTTTCATACACATAAGCAATGAAACAGCCAATAAGAAAAGCATAAATGCCCTGCACTGAATTTCCATGATAAATGCCAAACAGAAGTGCTGATACACAGACCGCTGCCACAACCGAATATTCCTTTTTCAGACGATTAAAAAGAATTCCCCGGAATATCACTTCCTCTGCCAGTGGGGAAACAATCCCATACAAAACCAGGCCAAGTCCGAATGCCACACCATATTGCTTTTCTGCTACCTGTTGATAAGTGTCTGAGCTTTCGGTCAACTGGCATAAAATAAAAAGAATATTAACCGAAAGTGCTGTTGAAACCGCAAGCAAAATGGTAATAGGAATTTTCACCAAAGGCTTTCTGGTACATCCTATTTCTTTCTTTGCTTCCGATAATGTCTGCTGCAATCCCGGCAATAAGGGTACTACACCGATTAACATGGCAAGTCCATTGATAAGACCATTTATCGAAGCCTCCTGTTTTGTCAGAACTGCTTCCTCTGCGCCAAATACACTTTGCAGCAAAGCCATGACTATAATAGTCAATGTGAAAGCTGCTGCCATGTAGCAAAGATAGTAGATGAGAAAAGGCATGAAAATTCCCAAAAGTCCTTTCCATTCTTTTCCCAAAGCTGTACTTGTCTTCTCCTGCTTTCTGTTCATAATCTTTCCTTTCTTCATGAACAGGATGCCTCTGCGCCTCCATGCCGCAGAAGACACTCCAACTGCTCTACACTATCTACGATATAATCTGCTCCTGCTGCTGCCAGTTCTCCCTCTGCTGCATAGCCAAAAGAAACGCCTATACTAGTCAATCCAAATTCTTTCGCTCCAAAAACATCAAACTTCCTGTCACCTACCATGACAGTTGTGTCATATGCTTCTTTTTCCCCATGATGCAACTGTCGTAAAGCCTCTTCCACCACTTCTTCTTTTCGTGACAACGCACCATTCAATTCACTTCCCACAATCACATCAAAATATTTTTCCATATCAAAATGTTCCAGAATCCGCTTTACAAATACGGTTGGTTTGCTGGATGCAATTGCCAGTTTTTTCCCCTGCTCCTGCAAATGTTCCAGCATTGCCGGAATGCCCGGATAAACTTCATTTTCAAATAGGCCAATGGTACTGAAACGTTCCCGGTAAGCTGTAATTGCCTGTTCCGCCTGCTCCTTCGTAAAACCATAAAATTCTTCAAAGCTGTCCAGCAAAGGCGGACCGATAAAAGGCTCTAACTTATTCAAATCCGGTTCCTCAATTCCCATTTTATGCAGCGCATACTGTACACAGCTTGTAATGCCAACCTTTGGGTCAGTTAATGTTCCATCCAAATCAAACAAAATAAACTGAAAACCATTTTGTTTCTCTCTGCTCATGTTTTTCTCCCATCCTATGATACTCTTCGCGTAGTTTCAAACTTATTTTTCATTATAATCTACTTTACTTTTTGCTTCAAGCTGAATCACCATAAGCATAATCGCACCAATACACCCGAAATAGATACCATCAATGAAATCATGGTAAATAATTGTAAAAAATGTGGAGAATTATAAAAATTACTACTTGACTTTTCCTGCAATAAGCCATATAATCA
>CAYVUF010000071.1:0-9135 GCA_964454605.1 uncultured Bacteroides sp. | reverse complement strand
ACCTTCTGTGTACTGAAAAAGAGTTATGAAGATTCTGAAATTATTTTGCTTTTCCATCTGGGAGCAGAAACCGAAGAAATTGACTTGTCCGGTATTCTCGTAAATGGCAAAGAAGTATCAGAGGCAAGCATACGGGGAACTTTAGAAAGCGGCGAAGAGAAAATAGAACTTACAGAAGCCAAAGTAAGGATACCGGGATATTCTGTACTGGTGTTAAAATAAGAAGAAAAGGATTCAACCGTATCAAAATACCGCTGTATTAGCAGAAAAAAAGAGCAAAACAAAAGCACCGAAGTTCTCTTCGGTGCTTCCGTTTTTGTGTAAAAGGGGAATTCTTCCGGAATTGCTATTACTGACTTGACTTCCGTAATCAAGTCTATATATAATATACTTTTTTTGTCGTTTGTAGTCTACGAATATATTGCGAAAAACTAACACTATATTAGCTTAAAAGATTAAAAACGAGTTATTTTGCCCGGAAACAATACAAAAAACTAACAATATAATGAAATTTGACGGATAATGTCGAATTACAAGTATAGTTTCCAGTATAGACTGGATAATAAATTTGCTTTTTTAGTCTGATTATGATAGCATAGGTTTCTGGGGAGCTTACAAAGAAAGAGAGGCATATCGCATGAATAGTAGTTTAAACAGCCCGGCAGAGGCAATAGAAGCGAATATTAACGGTGGAGTTGTGAAAGCAAATCTGCCACTTGGAAAGATGATTTTATTAGGGATTCTGGCAGGTGCATTTATTGCAATCGGTGGTGCTGCAAGCAACGTAGCAGTACATAGCATAAGTGATGTTGGACTTGCAAGAACATTGGCAGGTGTTATCTTCCCGGTAGGACTGATTATGATTGTTCTGGTTGGCGGTGAACTTTTCACTGGAAATTGTCTTCTTATCATGGGAGTGATGGAGAAGAAGATAACATGGCTGCAGATGGTTAGAAATCTGGTGGTGGTATATCTCAGCAATCTGGTTGGTGCACTGATTATTGATGCCATTATTTTTTACAGCGGACAGTATGATTATACAGGAGGACTGCTTGGTGCTTAT
The DNA here is from genome assembly GCA_964454605.1 of uncultured Bacteroides sp. Lineage (GTDB taxonomy): Bacteria > Bacillota > Clostridia > Lachnospirales > Lachnospiraceae > UBA3282. The sequence goes on along the minus strand of CAYVUF010000071.1, from coordinate 8,072 downwards.
ACCATTAAGGTAGCTCTGGCGAAGGCAACGATTTCACCATCGAAAGCATTTACTTCCGGTATTATGTGTAACGTATTAGTATGTGTAGCAATTCTGACAGCAGCAGCAGCCAAAGATGCAGCCGGTAAAATCTGGGCAATCGTATTCCCGATTCTGGCATTTGTGGTATCCGGTTATGAACACTGCGTAGCAAATATGTATTATATTCCGGCAGGTATGTTTGCAGTATCCAATCCGGACTATGTAGCGAAAGCAGAAGAGGCTTACGGAATTACAGCAGCACAGTGTGAAGCACTTGGTGTAGGCGGCATGATAAGCAATCTGATTCCGGTTACCCTTGGAAACATGGTCGGCGGTATGGTGTTTGTAGGAGTTTTGTGTTACTGCATATACCAGCAATTCTGACAGCAGCAGCAGCCAAAGATGCAGCCGGTAAAATCTGGGCAATCGTATTCCCGATTCTGGCATTTGTGGTATCCGGTTATGAACACTGCGTAGCAAATATGTATTATATTCCGGCAGGTATGTTTGCAGTATCCAATCCGGACTATGTAGCGAAAGCAGAAGAGGCTTACGGAATTACAGCAGCACAGTGTGAAGCACTTGGTGTAGGCGGCATGATAAGCAATCTGATTCCGGTTACCCTTGGAAACATGGTCGGCGGTATGGTGTTTGTAGGAGTTTTGTGTTACTGCATATACCGCATTAACTGGAATAAGAAAACAAAATAGAGAAATAAAGCACAAGACAATAAAATACCAGACCATAAGAAAACGTGATGCCCACTATGGAGCATCACGTTTTTTTGAAAAATTATGAAGTCAGATAATCACGCTGCTTCTGGATTTCATCCGGAATTTCAGCACCCTGATTTTTAATCTTCTGGAAGATATTGTTCATATGGTGCAGTTTCTGGGAAAGTTTGATATCGTAACGGTCCATCATGTCTTTATACAATGGATTTGCTTTCAGCTTGTTACGAATCTCTTTCGAAAACGGACAATAAGTAAACAGGATGGTACGTGCCACTTTATTCAAACGTGGAGAACCTGCGCCTTCATAAATAATCCAGGAACAGTAATCACGAATAAACATTTCTTTGAAACTGTTTTTCGCTTTCTGCATACTGAGTTTGACTTTATCCTTGGCATCCGCAGACAAATCTCTGTTTTTCTTATAGAACTGAATATAATCAAAATATTCACTGGTAAGAGAAGCATCGGAAACGTCATTCCAACGAGCGCCTTGAATACGTTTGCACATTTCCCAACGATACTCACCGGTCATACGTACCAATAAGGTATTCAAATCCTCCATTTCGAAAATAGAAATCATCATACGGGCTGGAGTAGTACGTTTTCTTCCTTCAATTTCCTGCCACATAACACCACGAATACCAATATTTGGCATCAGAATAATATCCGGCAGAATTTCAACACCTACAGATTCTTTGGCAATTCCCAAATCTGGATTGGTGTAGATGGTATCGCGGTAGAAAGCACTGAAATCCGTAGAACGGATATGTTCGATACTTTCTTTGACTTTAGCAGCGGTTACCAGAGAAGCCGGAAGCTCTTTCAATACATTGTGTTCTGAGAACAATGGACTGAAGGTACTGATACGTCCGAAAGTCATCTTATTGACACTGACAAACATATTATCCAGTTCGAAGGAAACACGCTGTTTCTTGTCGTTTAACATAGTGGTTTCTTCTGCCGGAGAAATCTTACCGGTTACTTTCAGTTCGTGTACATATGCGGTATAGTCGTTGTCGAATTCATTACGACTTGGAACTTTTCTGCCATCGTAAATTGCTTTTAGCCATTCGTAAATAGTATATACGTTTTCTTCTGGATTGCTTGGTATGTTATCCACAATGGAATACAGGTAAGAAGCATTGTCCATGCCGGCAAGCTGTTCATCGACGTAGCCGAAGTTAAAGAACATTTTAATAACCTTGGGCACATGGGCATCAGACAGACTCTTGAAGAAAGCACTTTTGTATATTTCGTAAAAAAGTTTGGTAACACTAAGGCGCAGCTTTCTGGCAGCATCGTCAGTGCTGTTTTTATCATGCAGCTTACGGTATTGTGAAATATAATTTTTAAATTTTGTAGTAACTTCTTCATCACATTCAGCATAGGCAAGAATGGTATTTAAAGAATCGATAATATCTGGTGCTTCCTGTGCAGAGGATTCTCCATCGCTGTCTGGATGTTCTTCCAGATACTGGCTGACCGAGTTTAACTTGTTGCGGTATTCCTCCACCCGGTTCTGATACATGGTCTGGTCGATAAAGGATTGCCCTTCCAATTGAATCATCATGGTGCTGATAGCAGCAATGATTGCAGAAGAATCTTCTGCATTCGGACCAATCTTATAAAGAAAGCTGGCATACAGGTCAAAAAAGTCCAGATGATTTTCATTCATCAACAGACTGGCAATTTCTGCTTTGTAATCATACAAAGCACGACATACGGAGGTAATGCTATGTACATCTTCGCTTCCTTTTAACAAAAGGCCAAGCAGAAAATCAGCACTTTTGGCATGGGCTGCGGTTGCAATATACAGCTTCTGAAGCTGGTCGTAGTAACCATTCAGCCAGTCGTGAATATCTTCCTCCAACACTAATTCGGTCAGATTCTCAAGACCCGGAAGGGCTCTTGGTGAAAAACCATGACGGTCACAGAAATCACAGTATTCGGAATAATTGTCTGACAGATACTGATAGAAATTTTCGCAATCAAATTTGGTTACTTCATACTGGTCTAAGATTTCGTGTATCTGCCGGAAGAAAGAAGTGACGATAAAGTTTGTTAAGTCTTTGTTTGCACGTAACAGGTTGGAGAGAGAACTGCTGCTGCATGGATAAGAAGCAATCACTGCATCCTCCACCACCTGATAGGAAATAAAGTGTGAATCAGAGAAAACTTCACATACGCCAATCACATCTCCTTTGGAGAGATAATATTCGCCACCCGGAAAAATGGCACGCACACTTCCCTTCGCAATTACGTGCAATGCGGTAAGTGCCTGTTCTTCCTGGATTAGTAAAGTTCCCGCTTTGTATTCTTTTGCTGCCATATATACTCCCATCTATAAACACTATATTCCGGTATGGCTGTTTCTGACTCCTTACAGCAGGGAAAGCAGAAGACCGGTTATGTGTGTTTATCCTTACTTTGTCAAAAGAAACATAGGTCCGTAAGAAAACAAATGCTTCTTTTCCAATCAAAATATATTATAGAACCCCCGGAAGATAAACACAAGGAATTATGTCAGAAATAGCAAGCAATTCAGCAGGTTGCACAAGAATGGCAGAGGGATTTTGTGCTGTACAATTAAAAAAAATATGATAGAATATTTTATGACATGCATGACGTTTTGAGAAAGCTGCATAAGAGAAAGAAAGGGTAAGATTGTATGACAACAGGAAAAGAAGATATTGCATATAGAAAACAGGTTGTAAGTGAATACAAACCGGATGTGGAGAGGTTGATTCGTTATCTGCCATGGTTGGAAGAAAAGGCAGGCAGTGAGGTGGCATCTACTTTTTCCGATTCGGGAATTGGAGAAAATTCCATTTCTTTCCCGGTTTATGACAGCACCCTGCTTAGTTTTATCAAAGATGTGCAGCGGACAAAGCTGCTTGACCGGAATTATCCTTATATTTATTCACGATACAATATCCGCAATGTACAGGATGAGTTGCGGGTGATTGTGGGTGCGGACATTACCCATATGGATATTCTGAAAGGGATTTTATCGAAATATGTTATGGGCGGCATGACAAAAGGAAAGTTATGGACAGAAGCAGTACATAACCGGGTTTTCTGGTATGTGATACGGAAGATGAAAGAGAATCTGGAATATTGGGATGTTCCGATGCAATAGAGAAGTTGTGGGAGAGCGTATGGGAGAGAAATCAGTACAGAAGAAACAATATATTCTAGAGAAGGCACGAGATGTTTTCATGGAAAAAGGGTTTAAAAGTGTCACCATGAAAGATGTGGTAGATGCATGTGAAATCAGCCGGGGCGGTCTGTATCTCTATTTCGGAAGTACAGAGGAAATATTATTAGAAGTACTTAAGGCTGATGCCGATGAAGCCGATGATGTTTTTACTAACCGCATTACCGAGGATGATACAGCGGCAGATATTCTGACTTTGTTTTTGAAGGAGCAGAAAAAGGAACTTTTACGGAAGAAAAACAGCCTGACTGTAGCCATTTACGAGTATTTTTTCTTACATAAGACAGAAAAAAATAATATGCTGCGCAGACAGTTTGATGCAGGAGTCCGGGTGATTGAAAAGTTGATTGAAGCAGGTATTGCATCCGGCGAATTTTATTGTGAGAATCCAAGAGGTGCGGCAAGCAATATTATGTATGTTCTGGAAGGGTTGAAAATCAATTCGCAGACCATGGGCATTACGGAAGAAATGATAGATGAGCAGCTTCTGTATATCATGGAAGGTCTTATTATTGATATGGAATAAACAGTACAGCAATGGAAAACTAGTTGAAGATGCTTCGGAAATATCGGGGCATCTTTCTTCGTGTGATAAGAAAGTGTTTTTTGGGATAAGAAAGCAGTCAGAATTTAAAAAGGAAAGAAATGGAGAGTTTGTGTGATAGAAACAATATGTTCTATTGATTTACCCGTAGGGGAAAAATTAAAGATAAAGAAAAACAGATTTTTATGTGAAAATGCAGATGGCAGGGACGGCAGAATTGTTATTGTATCAGGAATCCATGGTGATGAATTAGAGGGACAGTATGTCTGCTATGAGGTTGCCAGAAGAATAAAGGAGCATCCGGAATACCTGAAAGGAATTGTGGATTTGTATCCGGCGGTTAACCCGCTTGGTATGGATTTGGCACAGCGCAATATTCCGAAACTGGATATGGACATGAACCGTATTTTTCCAGGGTCTGGAGAAGGCGCGGTGATGGAACGTGCGGCAGCCGCTTTGGTAGAGGATATGGCAGGCGCAGATATTTGCATAGATGTCCATTCTTCTGATATTTTTGTGAAGGAAATCCCACAGGTACGTATCAGCAAAGACTTTGCGCAGAAATTGCTGCCTTTTGCGAAGCTGATGAATGTAGATATGATATGGGTCAACGCCACAGAAACGGTGCATGAATCAACACTGGCACATACCATGAATATGTTGGGAGTTCCGGCACTGGTAGTTGAAATGGGACTTGGCATGAGAATTAACAAAGCCTATGGCAATCAGGTGGTGGATGGTATTTTTTATCTGATGCGGGAAATGGGACTCTGGACAGGACCGGTAAGGGAGGTTAAGAAACCTTTGGTTTCTACGGATGGCGAAGTGGAATTTATCCGTACCGATTATTCCGGCATTTTTATGCCCAGTATTGAACACCATCACCGGGTACGGAAGGGTGATAAAATCGGAGAAATTGTGGATGCGCTGACGGGAACGGTAATTCAGGAAATTATTGCACAGAGGGATGGACTTGTATTTTCTCTGCGGGAATATCCATTTGTTTATGAAGGTTCGCTGTTAGCAAGGATTCTGACTGGGATTAAGGGAGGCTTTGAAAGATGGTTATAGAAGAAATTTATCGTTTGAAAGCACTTTATCGGGAAGATATGGTTGTGAATGGCTATCGTTTTGGGAAAGGTGACAAAGCAGCCTGTATTTTAGGTCCGGTCAGAGGAAATGAAATACAGCAGTTATATATCTGCTCTCAGCTTGTCCGGGTTTTTAAGGAACTGGAGAATAATGGCTGTATTGGTGCAGGCAAGGAAATTATGGTGATTCCCATGGTGAATCCTTTTTCCATGAATACAGGAAAACGTTTCTGGGGTGTCAGTGATACAGACATTAACCGAATGTTTCCAGGCAATCCGAAAGGGGACACAGCGGCAAGAATCGCAGACGGGGTTATGAAAACCATCAAAGATTACAGTTATGGCATACAGCTTACCAGTTTTTATATGAGTGGTGAATTTGTACCCCATGTACGAATGATGGAAACCGGCTACCAGAATACTTCTCTGGCGAATTTGTTCGGACTGCCCTATGTTGTTGTGCATAAACCAAAGCCAATTGACACCAGAACCTTAAACTACAACTGGCAGGATGAGAAAACAGCAGCTTTTTCTTTGTATACGAACAAAACAAATGAAATTGATACTACAAGTGCCAGTCAGGCGGTGGCAGCAGTTCTGCGTTTTTTAACCCGTATGGGAATTGTGCGTTATGAGAGTCACAGCGGTTATATCAGTCATGTAATAATGGAAGAGGATTTATCCAATATTCATGCCGGATACGGCGGAATTTTCAGAGGACTGGTACAGCCCGGCGAAGATGTCCGGTATGGCAATAAAATGGCAGAAGTGATTGACCCATATGAGGGCACAGTCAAAGAAACTATTGTAGCACCCACAGATGGGATTGTATTTTTTGCGCATACAGAGAATCTGGTTACCGAGAGTGAAATTGTTTACCGGCTGATACACCGGCTACACGCATAAGCATATTCACTGCTTGAAATATAGAAAAGAATTTGGCATAATATATTTGTTGAGAAAAAATACTTTAAGGAGAACATTCATCATGGGAAACGTCAAACGTATTTATGTTGAAAAAAAAGAACCTTTTGCAGTAAAAGCAAGAGAGCTGAAAGAAGAACTGGGAAGCTATCTTGGCATTAACGGAGTGAAGGAAGTTCGTGTTTTTATCCGCTATGATGTAGAAAATTTATCGGATGAAATTTTTGAAAAGGCTTGCAAAACTGTCTTTTCTGAACCGCCGGTTGATATTTTGTATCAGGAAACTATTGAGGTTCCGGCAGATGGTAAAGTATTCAGTGTGGAATTTTTACCGGGACAATTTGACCAGAGAGCTGATTCAGCAGTTCAGTGTGTGAAATTTTTGAAAGAGGATGAAGAACCGATTATTAAGACCGCTGTGACATATCTTGTGACAGGAACTGTTTCTGATGATGAATTTGATAAAATAAAGGCATATTGTATCAATCCGGTAGATTCCAGAGAAACCGACATGGTAAAACCGGATACCTTGGTGACGGTATATGATGAGCCTGCAGATGTGGCAGTATTTGACGGTTTTCAGTCTATGCCGGAAGCAGAACTCAGAAAATTATACGATTCACTTGGTCTCGCAATGACCTTTAAAGACTTTTTACATATTCAGAATTATTATCATGGTGAGGAGCACCGCGACCCGACAATGACGGAAATTCGAGTGCTTGATACTTACTGGTCTGACCACTGTCGTCATACAACATTCTCTACGGAATTGAAGGATGTTGCTTTTGAGGATGGATTCTATAAAGCTCCAATTGAAAAAACTTATAAAAATTATCTGGATACCCGGGAAGAAATTTTTGCGGGCAGAGAGGACAAGTTTGTCTGTCTGATGGATTTGGCTCTGATGGCAATGCGGAAACTGAAAAAAGATGGCAAGCTGGATGATATGGAGCAGTCCGATGAAATCAATGCCTGTTCTGTGGTTGTTCCGGTGGAAATGGATTATGGCAATGGACCGGTGACAGAAGAGTGGCTTGTATTTTTCAAAAATGAAACCCACAACCATCCAACCGAGATTGAACCTTTCGGTGGCGCGGCAACCTGCCTTGGTGGTGCCATTCGTGACCCATTATCAGGACGTGGTTATGTTTATCAGGCAATGCGTGTAACAGGTGCAGCAGACCCAACTGTACCGGTAGCAGATACCTTAAAGGGTAAATTATCCCAGAAGAAATTAGTGCGTGGTGCAGCCAGCGGTTATTCTTCTTATGGAAATCAGATTGGTCTTGCAACGGGTCTGGTAAAAGAGATTTACCATCCGAACTATGTAGCAAAAAGAATGGAAATTGGTGCAGTTATGGGTGCAGCACCGAGAAAAAATGTTATCCGGGAAACTTCTGACCCAGATGATATCATTATCTTATTAGGCGGCAGAACCGGACGTGATGGCTGCGGCGGTGCAACTGGCTCTTCCAAAGTACATACCGAAAGTTCCATTGAAACTTGTGGTGCGGAAGTGCAGAAAGGTAATGCCCCTACAG